>CAZLPR010000160.1:0-3359 GCA_964561415.1 uncultured Dechloromonas sp.
TGCTGCAGGGCAAGCAGCAGGGAAACAATGGCCAGCGCCAGCCAGGTGCGGCAGGTCGCCCGAGGCAAATCCTTGCGCAGATAAAACTCAACCGACAAGACGGCGGCAATCGACTGGGTGAGCAAAGCGCCGAGCAGCGACCAGAGGGCAATACTGTAAGCACTCATGCCGACTGACAGGCCTGTGAAAAGCGCTGCAGAGCCTCGTCCAGCGTACTGCGCGGACAGCCGAAATTGAGGCGTAACCAGCCCGGCGCGCCAAAATCGGCCCCATCGGAAAGACCCAGTCCGTGCGCCTCGAAATGCGCTGCCGGCCGGGCGAGGCCGAGTTGACGGACATCAAGCCAGGCGAGATAGGTGGCTTCGACTGGGTTCATTTTTACCCTTTTTTCAGCGTTGACCGCAGCATTCACCCGATCACGGTTGGCACCGAGGTAAGCAATCAATTCGCCATGCCAATCGGTGCAATCGCGGTAGGCGGCTTCGCAGGCAGCCAAACCGAGCACATTCACATGCGGCACGATGCCGTCCATCGCGCGCCGAAAACGCTGGCGCAAGGCTGCGTCCGGAATGACGGCAAAAGCACAGCCGAGGCCGGGAATATTGTAGGTTTTTGATGGCGCCATCAGCGTGATGCTGCGTTTTGCGGCGGCGGGAGAAAGGCTGGCAAACGGGATGTGGCGCTTGTCGGCGTCGAGAATCAGGCCGCAGTGGATTTCGTCGGAGCAGACGATCAGATCGTTATCTTCGGCAAAGCTCGCCAGATCGGCCAATTCCTGACGGCTCCAGCAACGCCCGACCGGGTTGTGCGGATGGCAGAGCAGGAATAGCCGGGTTGCCGCAGAACCAGAATCAGCGGCGGCAGAACCTGCGGTCAACGCGTTTTTAAGGGCAATTTTGTCCCACTGCCAATGACCGTCAATCGAGGCCAGCGCCGCCCGATTCAATTTTTTGCCCGAAAAGCCTGGCGCCGAGAGGAAAGGCGGATAAATCGGCGTCGCCGTTAGCACATCGCCATCAACGGCCCGGCAGGCAACATTAAGCCCGCTCACCAAGCCCGGCAGCCAGACGATCCAATCGGAATCAACTACCCACTGGTATTCGCTCTCAAGATGAGTAAGCACTGACTCCGCAAGTGACGGCCAAGGCCCGCCATAGCCGAAAACACCATGGGTAATGCGTTGTTGCAAGGCCTCAAGGACAGCCGGTGGCGCGGCGAAATCCATGTCCGCCACCCACAACGGCAAAATATCCCGACCGGCGTACTTAGCCCATTTAATCGAATCCGAGGCGCGCCGGTCGATCGGCGTATCGAAAATACTCAAACGTCGAGATGCTGAAACAAGGCGGTGGACAAGTAACGCTCGCCGAAGGACGGAATGACGACGACGATCAGTTTGCCGGCATTTTCTGGCCGCCTGGCCAGTTCAAGCGCGGCCCAGGTCGCGGCGCCCGAAGAAATCCCGACGAGCAAGCCTTCTTCTGTCGCCAGACGGCGGGCAATGGTGAAAGCGTCCTCGTTTTTGACCCGAATCACCTCGTCGTAAATGGCTGTATTGAGCACGCCAGGGATAAAGCCGGCACCGATCCCTTGAATCGGATGCGGACCTTTGACACCGCCAGAGAGAACTGGCGAAGCATCGGGCTCGACGGCAATGATTTTGACGGCCGGATTCCTGGCTTTAAGCGTTTCGCCCACGCCAGTCACCGTGCCGCCCGTGCCGACGCCGGCAACAAAAATATCAACCTGGCCATCCGTATCGCGCCAGATTTCCTCACCGGTTGTACTACGGTGAATGGCCGGATTGGCCGGGTTTTCAAATTGCTGGGGAACGAAATAGCGAGTATCGGCAGCGGCCATTTCTTCCGCCCGCTTGATGGCACCGCCCATGCCGTCAGGCCCGGGCGTCAAAATTAAATCGGCGCCGTAGGCTTTGAGCAACAGCTTGCGTTCGCGGCTCATGGTTTCCGGCATGACAAAGGCCGATTTGATGCCGCGCGCCGCACAAACCATCGCCAGGCCGATCCCGGTATTGCCGGAAGTTGGCTCCAGCACGATGGTTTCCGGGCCAATCTTGCCGGCCGCAATCGCCGCGTCGAGCATGGCGACGGCAATTCGATCCTTGACGCTATGGCCGGGATTGAAAAACTCCAGCTTGGCGACGACCGTCGCGCCGCAACCCGCAGTGACGCGATTCAGTTTAACCAGCGGCGTATTGCCGACCAGTTCGGTGACGTTGTTAGCAATTTTCATGTCGAGGCTCCAAATCAGTAAATCCAAGTCTAGCCGTGGGGTATTAACCCTCAAAGGAATCAATTATTAAAAGCTTATAACCTGAGCGTATATATTCCAGTCAATTTTGGTTTTCGGCCACAAAGCAGGCTCAGCCAAGGAAAAGTTTGTAGGCAGGATTCTCGCTCTCGTCCCAATAGGTATAACCCAGGTTTTTCAGAAACACCTTGAATTCGCCCATATCGCTTGCCGGCACCTGCATGCCGACCAGCACCCGGCCGTAATCCGCACCATGGTTGCGATAATGGAACAAGCTGATATTCCAGCCGGCGCTCATCTGGGTCAAAAAATTCATCAGCGCACCGGGTTTTTCCGGGAATTCGAAGCGATAAAGCAACTCGCTCATACCGTTTTCGCAAACCTGCGGTGCATGGCCGCCGACCATGTGGCGAATATGATTTTTCGCCATTTCGTCATCGGTCAAATCCAGCGTCGGATACCCATGTTTAACCAGTTGATCGACCAGTTTGCCCGATTCGTTGCGGTCAACTACCTGAATGCCGACAAAAACGTGCGCCTCGCCGGCGTTATGGTAGCGGTAATTAAATTCCGTGACGTTGTGCTTGCCGATCAGGCCGAGGAATTTTTTATAGGCGCCGGGCTTCTCCGGCAGCGTCACCGCCAGCACGGCTTCGCGTCGCTCACCGACTTCAGCCCGCTCGGCGACAAAGCGCAAACGGTCGAAATTCATGTTGGCGCCAGAGGTGATGGCGATCAGGTTTTTATCCTTCAGCTTGTGCTGGCGGATATATTCCTTGGCCCCGGCGATGGCCAATGCGCCCGAGGGTTCGAGAATCGAGCGGGTATCCTCGAAAACGTCCTTAATCGCCGCGCAGATGGCATCGGTGTCGACCAGGATGACTTCGTCCAGATATTCCTTGCACAGGCGGAAAGTTTCTTCGCCAACCAGTTTGACTGCAGTGCCATCGGCGAACAGGCCGACCTGGTTGAGCCGAACGCGATGGCCCTTGGCCAGCGACTGCTTCATCGCATCGGCGTCGTAGGTTTCGACCCCGATGACCTTGATTTCCGGACGCAGGCGCTTGATGTAGGCGGCCACGCCGGCG
>CAZLPR010000160.1:3369-5106 GCA_964561415.1 uncultured Dechloromonas sp.
AAATCAGCCCGCCGCCGCCGATGGCGCAGAAAATGGCATGGATCGGCCCATTGTGGCGCGAATGCTGGCGCAGAATTTCCATGGCCACGGTACCCTGCCCGGCGATCACTTCCGGGTCGTCGAAGGGATGCACGAAGGTCAGTTTCTCGGATTTTTCCAGTTCCAGCGCGTGGGCATAGGAGTCATCGTAGGAATCCCCAAACAACACGACTTCACCGCCACGGCTTTTGACCGCATCAACCTTGATGCCCGGCGTTGAAGTCGGCATGACAATGACCGCCCGGCAGCCGACCTTGGCTGCCGACAGCGCGACGCCCTGGGCATGGTTGCCAGCCGAAGCGCAGATCACGCCACGCTTGAGCTTTTCAGCCGAGAGGCTGGCGATCTTGTTGTAAGCGCCGCGCAGCTTGAAGGAGAACACCGGCTGCATGTCCTCGCGCTTCAGAATAATTTTGTTGCCGACCCGGGTGGAAAGGTTGCCGGCCAGATCGAGCGGCGTTTCAATCGCCACGTCGTAAACCTGTGCGTTGAGAACTTTTTCGAGATAATCCGGGTGCATGGTGCGATTCTTAAAGGCAAAAGGGAGATTCTAAGGGTGGAGTGGTTAAACGTCACGGCGGAAAGCGGGTTGTGGGGCTTGCTGACTGCAAGTTTTCTCTCCGCAACGCTGTTGCCCGGCGGCTCCGAAGTGCTGCTCTGGGGTTTTCTCAAATTGCATCCCGGCGAATATTGGCCCGCCCTGATGCTGACCACGTTGGGCAATACGGCCGGCGGCATGACCTCCTGGTGGTGCGGTTACGCGCTGCCGCGCTGGAAAAAACTCGAAACCCTGCCACACAAGGAAAAGCTGGAACGCTGGGGCAGCCCGGCGCTGTTGCTGGCCTGGACGCCCTTGGTTGGCGACGCCCTCTGTTTTGCCGCCGGCTGGCTGCGCTTGCATTGGCTACCGTGCTGCCTGTTCATGGCACTCGGCAAATTTGCCCGCTACTGGCTGGTCGCCGAAACCGCCTTGCCCAACTGAACTCTTGCCTGGTTTGGCCGGTCTATCGGTCCCGCGTGTTGCGCTGCAATACGCTAAAATTCACCTTTTGACGGACCCCGGTTGCCACCATGACTGCCCGCCTACGCGAAATTCCCTACAACTACACCTCGTTTTCCGATCGGGAGATCGTCATCCGCCTGCTCGGCGCCGAGAACTGGGCGATACTTGATGAACTCCGCGGCGAACGCGTCACCGGCCGCTCGGCCCGCATGCTTTACGAAGTGCTGGGCGACATCTGGGTCGTCCAGCGCAACCCCTATCTGGAAGACGACCTGCTCGACAACCCTGGCCGGCGTGAGGCGCTGATCGCCGCCTTGCGGCACCGCCTGGTTGAGGTGGAAAAGCGCCGCCAATTGGCTGAAAACGAAGATCCCGAGCGCTCGGCCAAAGTCAAGCGGCTGGTCGAGGCGGCCCAGTTGGCGGTTGATCGTTTTGCCGAGCACTTTGGTAAAACCATTGATCTGCGCCGCAAAGTCCAGAAATATCTGGGCAAGCATACGCGCAAGGACAACATCGCTTTCGATGGCCTGGCGCGTGTTTCGCACGTGACCGACGCGACCGACTGGCGGGTGGATTATCCCTTTGTCGTGCTGTACCCGGATACCGAGGAAGAAATCGGCCATCTCGTACGCGGCTGCATTGAAGCCGGCCTGACCATCATTCCGCGCGGCGGCGGCACCGGCTACACCGGCGGC
>CAZLPR010000161.1:0-5102 GCA_964561415.1 uncultured Dechloromonas sp.
GACTGGTATTCGGCTTCCAGCGCCCGGTAGAGGGCGATGGTCTTGCGACCGTGTTCGGTGAGCCGCGTGCCGCCGCCATTCTTGCCGCCGGTCGAGCGGACCACCAGCGGCTGGTCGGCCAGATTGTTCATGGCATCGACGGCATCCCAGGCCGCCTTGTAGGAAATCGGCACGGCTTTTGCTGCCTGGGAAATCGAGCCATGCTGGTCGATGGCCTCGAGCAGGCGGATGCGGGTGTCGCCGAGAAAGCTGCCGAACTCGGTATCGACTTCAAGTTTGCCACGCAGGCGATGCAGGATGGTGTCCATGATTTCGCAATATCGTAATGTCGTTACGTATATAACGAACACTATAACCCAGGTTTTACGGCTTGAAATAACCGTAGAATAGTGCGGCATTATGGCTGAAATGAGCAAACAGCTTGACATGGCGTGTGATCAACCCGACGAAAATAGCGTTGTTTGTATTGGTATATAGCGAAAAGTGGGCCAGAACCCGCAACTGAGCAAGGAGACGATCATGAAGGTCAGCGCACGCAATGTATTCAAGGGCCAGATCAGCGCTTTGGTCGATGGCGCGGTCAACGCGGCAGTCGAATTGACGCTAGCCGGGGGCGACAAAATTGTCGCAATCGTCACCGAAGGCAGCGTCAAGTCGCTCGGCCTGGCCGTCGGCAAGGAAGCCGTTGCCTACGTCAAGGCGCCGTCGGTGATGCTGCTAGCCGGCCCGGCCAATGTGAAATTCTCGGCCCGCAACCAATTGACCGGCGTGGTCAGCCAGGTGACGAAAGGGGCGGTCAATTCAGAAGTGGCGATTAGCCTGGCCGGCGGCACGATTGTCCATGCCGTGGTGACCAATGAGGCCGTGTTGGAATTGGGGCTGAAGGCGGGCAGCGCGGCATCCGCCCTGATCAAGGCCAGTCATGTGATTCTGGGCGTGCCGGCCTGACATTGGCCGGTTGGCGGACCATGAAGGAGCGGCTGGAAACGCTGGGATTGAGCGGCGGCGAAATTGCCCGATTGCTAGCGATTGGGGCGGTACATGAGGCGGCAGTACCGCAGAATTGATGATACTGATCCTTGCGCAGCAGGGACCGGTATCCCTTGCCGGCGCGGCAAGCTCATGCATCTGTTGACCACACCAGCCCGCTTGGCGTGCTGACCGCGCTCGTCGGTTTTGCCGCGTGGACGGCGAGGAACCGTTGACCAGCCGCGGCACTCTAATTTGGCAGACAGGGAATGCCGGGGCGTTGTTGTCAGCGCCTGCTACCCGGTTGGCGCAGGAGGCCGATCATGAACAAGGAATACGTTTCAGAATTTACGAATTTTATAAACCACTATCTCGAAGAGCATCCGGAAGAGGTCAAAGAGCAGCACCGTGGCTGGCGGATTTATTGGGACCACAAAATCGATCTGGCAGCGCAGGAGCGCGCGATGAAAGATAGTGTCCCGGACGATGGCTATGGTTTCTATGCATCGGCATGGCACGTTGAGCCGTTGCCAAAGACGGAAGGTCCGGCCCGCTAAGGTGGATTTCCCCAATCCGGAGGGGCTTTCTCCGGTGTGGGGCAAGCTCATTCAGAGAGCGGGAACCGGACGTGGCTTCCCACGGTCCACGCAAGGCAGCGTTTATCGATGAATGCTGTCAAGCAGCGAAAAAACCCTTTGGTCGTTACTTGCTTGCAGCGTGCGTTGGTCACGCCGCAGGTTTTCGGCTTTTTTATTTCATGACCGGGGTGGCTGAAGGCATGGTTTTTCGCTCATTTTTTCGTACAAGTGGTTTTAGGAGGTTCCAATATGCCCCGTTCAACAAAACACACTATCTGGCAGCATTTCGACACACGGAGTCTGGAAGAGGGAATCAAGGTTCCGCTGCATATCGCCATGACGCTGATCGAAGGACAGACATCTCTGCAAATCAGGCAAATCGAAGTGGCTCAGGCCGCGATTTCGGAAAACTCGCAGTATTGCAAATCAGTTCTTGAGAATATGGAGGATTATCCCGGGATGTTTGAACGATGGTCCTCGCTATGCCAGATCAAGGCGAAACGATATGGCGAGCTCACCCAGGCAAGCATTGAAATCATGATGCAAAGTGCCGCCGAAATTAATCACCTGATTTCCGGCTCACTATCGGGAACAGGGGCAGACATCCAGGGAAATTGGCGTCACGATGTGGCACCGGCTATTGATCGGCGCGTATCGGCCGAGCTTATTTCCTTCCCGGACCGCCGGGTTGCGTCAATGATTTCGCATACTGTCGCCCAAAAGCCGGGCCGGCAACAGGCAGCCTGATCGGACTGGATGCCCCCCCCAGGGAGGCGTCGGCAAAGCGTCATGGCAATCAGTCGCCATTCATATTTATGCCCGCTAGCGTCAGGTAGCGGGCATTTTCAACCTCAACCCCTCAGTTGGACGCATCCATTCGTGCGTTTGAGCGATTTGCAGCAATAGGCGCTACGAGCCAAGGCGCTCCACAGGACGGCATCCGCCCGCCATGGGCGACGACAAAATCAGGCCGCCAGTTTCTTGAAAGTTTCGAGCACGGCCGAGCCATTGAAAGGCTTGACGATCCAGCCCTTGATGCCCGCCGCCTTGCCACGCTCTTTCATGGCCGGGCTGCCTTCCGTGGTGAGCATGATGATATTCACCGTCTTGTTCCCGAGTTCGCCGCGCACTTTCTCGACCATGGTCAAACCGTCCATATTCGGCATATTGACATCGCAAACCACTAGTTTCACCTGCGGGTCCGACTTCAGTTTGACCAGACCATCCTTGCCATCGACCGCTGTCGCGACATCGAGACCGGCCGTACGCAGAAAGTTGGCGACTTCATCGCGCACCGTACTTGAATCATCAACCACAAGAATTTTGGCCATTTTCATTTTCCTCAAAAGGGGTCAGAACAGTTCCAGCTCGCCGGTTTCCACCAACTCGCTCGCATCGTGGATAACTTCCGTGAAATCTTCCGGCGACCAGTTCAGGTTGAAGATAAAACGCTGATAAAACTTGATGCTTTGTCCAGTTTCTTCATCAGTTACCGTGTAAAAGAAGCAGAGTTGGGGGTTTTCCGTGCCGAAAGAGATGTATTTGTGCTTATGGTTAATGACCAGCGGCACCTGTATATGCTGGCTGGCTGCCGCACGGTCACCGATGTAGCGATTTTTGAAGGCGCCCCAGATCAGGTTGGTGATCTCGCCTAACAGGCTGTTAACCTTGCGGAACCTGACTTCGGCATTGCCCTCGCCGGCCCGATCGATCACATCCAGGATCGCCTGCTCCTCCGTCTGGATCATCATGTAGCCACGACACCAGGCGCTTTCGAGCGGAATCAGGCTGAACACTTCACCGAAAATCACCCGGTCACGCACAATGCAAGGCGTATCCCAGCGCAGCGAGTGATTCCTGAACTGTGTGCTGAGCACGCTTTCGGTGATCTGCGAAATCCCCCGGACCAGTTCGCACGGGTAATAAAGGCTGAAAATATAGTCGTCGATGACTTTTTCCAGCGCCGATTTATCCTCCGCGGAATAGGCGGCACAGAAGACATTGAGTGCGACAGGTCCAAGGTCGTCGAGTACGGCAGCCGAGTTGCGCCGCAGAATAATCGGCAGTTCCGGGCGAATGGCATGAATGCGGATGGCGATATCCAGATAACTCTCGCCGGCGGCGACATAGTCTTCGGCAATAAAGATCGCGCCGAGGTCGATATTCGTGCGCAATACCGACATCAGCCGATTCTTGCGCACCTTCAGCGGCACCAGGTGATGGGCGATGCAAAATATCTTGAACGCATCCAGATGGTCCGGCTGATCATCAAGCACCAGCACCTTGCTCACGAGTTGTTCAGTCATGACGTCTCCATTGATCGAAAATATTGGGGCACAGATTTCCAGCCTGGTCAGAAAAGCTCGATGGTTCCTGTTTCCTGCGCCGCCGGCGAGAAAACAAAATCGACCGGCGCATAGGCGCGCAGACACAAAGTCGCATGCAGCGAAACCGCGTTATTGAGCGTGATCCGGTGCCGGGCGACATGCCCAGGGCGCAGGACATCCAGATGAGAAGCGCATTGGCGGTCGAGTTGATAGGGCGTGGACATGCCCAGGTGGGGAAAATGGCAACCCAGATCGCGGTTCATTTCACCGCAACACATGTTGCCCACCTCGGGGAAAAGCGCCTCAACTGCAACCTTGGTCTCTGAGCGATTGAAATACGCCGCAATCAAGGGATCCGAATCGATATGGAAAATAATCAGCAATTTGAACTGGAAGCTGGCAATCGTAAAAATAAACAAATGCCGTTCTGCCGGCTCAAACGGAGCGTCCGGCAAGCGCTCAACCTGAATGTCGTCGCCCGGCGCCAATGCCAGATTGTTGCGCGCGGCTTTGGCAAAAATGGCTTCGATAGCGGAGATGGCCTGGGCACTGATCATTATCGGCCTCAGTTCAGGGTGATCTTGAGTTGCCGGATGCCCAGCTCCAGCCCGCTCAACGCGGCGCCGATCATTTTTCCTTCCGCCTGTATCTGCTGGAAGGTCGCCGTGGTGGTCAGATCGTTCTTGTGCAGGCTGCGGCTGAAATCGACCGAGAGCTTTTCCGAGCGGGCCGCCAGCGTGCGAATTTCGTCGGCCACCACGCCCGCCCGCGCCGCCTCGATGGCGGCGTTGAGCGCAATGATCACGACATGTTTGACGATGGCGTGGAAATCGTTGTTCTGCAGATGCATTTCACGATTCTGCTCAAGCAGCAGATTCATTTCATGATGCCACTGCTCGAACAGGCGGGAAATTTTGCCCAACTCGCCGACCTCGCCAGCAATTTGCTCGACCTGCTGGCCCAAGTCAGACATCGCCGCGGAGCAAACCGCCCGATGCTGCTGCAACTCGCTCAGGTCATCGGGCGCAAGGCGGCAAGGATCAGACTCCAGGCGGGCGACCAACTGGCGCAGCGCGGTATTTTCGGCCTGCAAGTCGAGAATCTCTCCTGCCGACGATTGTTGCGCCATTTCCAGCTCGCTGATTCTGGCCTGGAGATCGCGGCGCGCAGCGTGCCAATCGCTCAGCCCCTTGTCTCGTTCGGCTTGCAGGCCCAGCAGCTCGCCATG
>CAZLPR010000162.1:0-5061 GCA_964561415.1 uncultured Dechloromonas sp.
GGGTGGCGCCGACATGCTGCGCCGGGCGATGGGCAAGAAAAACGCCGAAGAAATGGCCAAACACCGGGCAACGATTGCCGCCGGCGCCAAGGAAAAGGGCTACGACCCGGCGCTGGCCGAGCAGTTGTTCGACCTGATGACCAAGTTCGCCGAGTACGGCTTCAACAAGTCGCACACCGCCGCCTACGCCGTCGTCACCTATCACACCGCCTGGCTCAAGGCGCACCACTGCGCCGCCTTCATGGCGGCAACGATGTCGTCGGACCTCGATAACACCGACGCGGTAAAGATTTTTTACGAAGACACTCTCGCCAACAAGATCAAGGTGCTCGGGCCGGATGTCAATGTCTCAAATTACCGTTTTGAGCCGGTCGACCGCAGCACCATCCGCTACGGTCTGGGCGCCGTCAAGGGTACCGGCGAGCAGGCGGTCAATGTCATCCTCAAGGCGCGTGAAGCGGATGGCCCGTTCAAGGATATTTTCGATTTCTGCCAGCGCTGCGACAAGCGCATGGTCAATCGACGCACCACCGAAGCGCTGATCAAGGCCGGCGCTTTCGACAGCATCGATGCCGACCGCCACAAAACGCTGGCCTCGGTGGGCATTGCGATGGAATTCGCCGAGCAGGCCGAGCGCAATGCGATGCAGAGCAGCCTGTTCGATCTCGGATCAAACGCCGAAGAACACGCACCGCAGTACATTCAGGTCAAGCCCTGGGGTGAAAAAGAACAGTTGATGCAGGAAAAAACTGCGCTCGGCCTGTTCTTTTCCGGCCACCCGTACAACACCTGCAAAAAAGAATTGTCGCGCTTCGTCCGGCGCTCGCTCAACCGGCTTGAGCCGTCAAAGGAAATGACCACGATTGCCGGTGTCGTCGTCGGCATACGCACCCAGATGACCCGCCGCGGCAAGATGCTCTTTGTCCAGATCGACGATGGCACGGCGATGGTTGAGGTTTCTGTCTTCAACGAATTGTTCGAAGCCGAGCGAGCCAAGATCATCACCGATGAAGTGCTGGTCATTGAAGGCAAGGTCAGTTACGACGATTTTTCCGGCGGCAACCGCATCATTGCCGACAAGTTGATGACTCTCGGCGAAGCCCGCGCCCGTTTTGCCAAATTTTTGCTGCTCAAGATGAATGGCAATGCCGACGCCCGCAAGTTGAAGGATCTGCTAACGCCCTTCGCGCCTGGGCCTGCCGCCGTACGCATCCGTTACCGCAATACGCAGGCTGAATGCGAAATCATCCTCGGCGAAGCGGTTCGGGTACGCCTTGATGACGCCTTGCTCGAAGCGCTCAACAGCTGGCTAAAAGCGGAAAACGTTGAAATCGTTTATTAGTTGTTAGCTGGTAGTCGCCAGTTACCAGCAACTACCGGCTAGCAGCTAATAACTAAAAATCAGACCACGACGTCGGCCTTGAAACCGATGCGCACCGCGCCCCAATGCCGGCCATTGATGACAATTGGCATCGAAAGATCATTGAGAATTTCACCGGTATCGCGGACATAAGTCTGGAACAGCGAAGACTTCTGATTTTTCGCCAGCTTGAGCCCGACCGGGTCATTGAAAACTCGCTTGTGACGGCATTTCACCAGATCAACCGCCGGGTTGCCGGTCGGCGCATTCGAGAAAACACCGTTGTGGGCTGGCGCATAACCATTGCTATCAACCGCCAGCGAGTAGGTCAAGCCCGGCACATCGCGCAGCAGATCATCATATAAGCGCGTCAGTTCGCCATCGCACTGGCCATCGTAAGCCGTCGTAAAACGCTTCGGATTGGAGCCGGGAATATCCTTGTAGGATTGATCGAAAATATTCACGCCGCGATCATTGAGCTTCTGCAAAATGCCGAGCACCGCATCGCGAAAACCAGCGCATTTATCATGCAAAGTATCGAACTTGCTGTTACCGGTACGGAAGTCAGCCAGCGTACATTGCAGGTCTTCCGTCGATTCGCGCAGCGTCTTCGCGGAGTCAAGGCACTGTTTCATCCGGCCGGAGATATCGACCGAGTGATTGCGAATCTCTTCAACTTCGCGGTGAATGGTCTGATTGCTTTCGCGCAGGTTATAAATGGCGCCGGAAATGGTGGAAAGCTGTTCCGTCGTGCGCTTGAAGTCGCCGACCATGGTCGTCAAATCGGCCGCCGAGGTTTCGATGTAACTATTGGCACGCGTCACTTCGCCGACGATGGTCTGGGTTTTGGCCGAGGTATCAGACACCAGATTGATCATTGACTGGGTGTTCTGGCCGATGACCTGCGTCGCCGTCTTGACTTTTTCCGCCAGCTTGCGCACCTCGTCAGCGACCACGGCAAAACCGCGCCCCGCCTCGCCGGCACGCGCCGCTTCAATCGCCGCATTGAGCGCCAGCAGATTGGTTTGATCGGAAATATCGTTAATCAGCGAAACAATTTCATTGATCTTCATCGAGCTGGTGTGCAACTCGCCAACGGTTGAGGAAAAGTGCTCGATATGCTGATTGGTCGAGCGCATCGTCGAAGCCACTGTTTCCATCTGTTCCAGCGAGCGCTGGGCAAGATCGAGATTGTTTTTGGTCGACGACTGAATGGCGTCCGAGTTTGTCGCCACTTCGCCGACCGCGATATTGACCCGGTTGCTTGAGGCGAAAACATCACTGGCCAGGGACTCCTGCCGGCGCACTGCATCTCCGGTCAGCTGCACCAGGTAGTTCATTTGGGCGGCATCCGAAGCAATGCTGACGCTACGCTCACGGGCATGGGAAATCAGGCCGCGGACCCGACTAAAAAACCGGTTGATATTGGCCGATATCCGCCCAGCGCCATCACTGCCTGCACTACCTACCGCATGAGAGAGATCGGCGTTTCCCTCGGCGATGGCGGCAATATCGCGGTCAATCTTGTTGATTGCCGCACTATTTCCAAAAAAACCCATTTTTTGTCCCCTGCTTATAATTTATTAGCCTGCGAACTGCAGGTTTTCTGACTAAAGCGGCCGCTGGCGGGCAGCCAGACGACCGAGCAAAAAGCCTTTGATCTCATGAAATGGAATGGGCTTGCCCAACACGGTGATATCCGACGGTAAACCTTTCTTATTAATCTCTTCGCGCTCGATAGCGCTGACAACAATGATGTCCATCCTTGCCAGCGTTGCGTTGGCGCGTAAATTTCGAATCATCTCAAAGCCATCCATGCCCGGCATCATCAGGTCGGCAATGAGAATATCCGGCACCTGTTGCCCGACCTGCAAAAGGCCATCAAAACCATTGGCCACGATGCGCAGCTTGATCGGCAAATCCCAACCTTCCATAGTCAGTTGGTAGAGCAGTTGCAAGGTCGGGTCGTCTTCGGCAATCAGAATATCGATTGGCGTTCCCGCATCAGGATTGCTGGAGGTCAGATTGCGCCGCCGGGCGAGCAGTTTTTCGACCGAAGCAACGGGAATCCGGCGATGGCCGCCAGATGTTTTCCACGCTTCAAGGGCGCCGCTTTCGACCATGTTTTGCACAGTGCCGAGAGAAAACCCCAAGCGTAATGCGGCTTGCCGGGTGGTTAGAAATTCGGAATCAGCCATGAGCACTCGCTATTTTTAAAATTAGAAATTCGGCAAATTCTAGCCCAAAAATACCGATTTGTAGCAAGAAAAAAACCCCAATCCAAAAAGCGATTGGGGTCGTTTCATCCACCGCCCCGAACAGGGCGATGCGCGGCTTACAGCTTCTTGGCGTTCTTGGCGAGATACGCGGCAACGCCTTCGGTGCTGGCGGTCATACCCGGCTTGCCCTTGCTCCAGCCAGCCGGGCAAACTTCACCGTGCTCTTCAAAGAATTGCAGCGCGTCAACCATGCGCAACATTTCGTCAATATCGCGGCCAAGCGGCAACATATTGACCACTTGATGCATCACGACACCGGTTTTGTCGATCAGGAAAGAGCCGCGCAACGCCACACCGGCGGCTTCCAGCTCAACGTCGTAGGCGCGGCAGATCTCGTGCTTGACGTCGGCGACCAGCGGATAGCCGACTTGACCGATGCCGCCATCCTTGATCGCGGTGTTTTTCCACGCCAGGTGGGTGAATTGCGAGTCAATGGAAACGCCGATCACTTCGACGCCGCGCTGCTTGAATTCTTCCAGGCGATGATCGAAAGCAATCAGTTCGGACGGGCAGACAAAAGTGAAGTCGAGCGGATAAAAGAACAAGACAACCGGCTTGCCCTTGAATTGCGAAAGCTTTAGTTCTTTGATCTCATTGTTGCCATAGACAGCAGTTGCGGTGAAATCGGGGGCTTGCTTGCCAACGAGAACGGCCATGGGGAAACTCCTTATTTGTCATTGCTATTGGGGGAAAGCTGCGAATTTATCGAAGCGGACATGCGGTGTCAAACGTCGATTTGAGGCAGGATTGCCGCTTTGGTTCAGTGTTCGCTTGCAAATATGGCGAGCCGCACTGGCATAATTACCGCATGAAAACAACCGCAGATTCGACCATCGGAGACGGAGCCAGCGCGTGCTGAAGGCACTGATTTTCCTGCCGGTCGCCGGAGCTGTCGCCGTTGCTGTTTTTCCGGTGCGCCGCCCGGTCGTGCTTTGGCAGGTGGCGATGTTTTTTTCGCTGCTGGCGCTGGCCTATGCGCTCTGGCTCGCCGCGCACTTTGACCCGGCAGGCCCGGCGCTACAGATGTTTGAAAGCCGGGCCTGGAATGCCCGGCTCGGCTCTTATTTTGCGCTCGGCGTCGATGGCATTTCGCTCGCCATGCTGCTGTTGACCGCATTGCTGACGCTTATTGCCGTTCTCGTTTCGCGCCGCATGGCCGTCGGGGCACGGCTTTATTTCACCTTGGTGCTGCTGCTGGAGTCGGCCATTTTCGGCGTCTTCACCGCTCGCGACTGGTCCCTGTTCTATGTTTTCTGGGAAGCGACCCTGCTGCCGCTATTTTTCCTGATCGACCGGCTGGGGGGGCCGAACCGGCAACGCGCGGCACTCAATTTCTTCATGTATACGCTGGGCGGCTCGGTTTTCATGCTGGTCGCCCTGCTCTTTCTCTATGACGCAGCGCCCGGCCACAGTTTCGCCATG
>CAZLPR010000163.1:0-5057 GCA_964561415.1 uncultured Dechloromonas sp.
GCGCATCGCCATTGCGCGGGCGCTGGCGGTGCAACCCGAACTATTGATCTGCGATGAGCCAACCTCGGCGCTGGACGTTTCGGTACAGGCGCAAATTCTCAATTTGCTGAAAACGCTGCAGGAAGAACTGGGCGTTGCCTACCTGTTCATCACCCATAATTTTGCCGTCGTCGACTATCTGGCACATGACGTGGCGGTGATGTATCTCGGGCGAATCGTCGAACAGGGCAGGGCGGAGGAAGTGTTGCGCTCACCGCAGCATCCCTATACCCAAGCTTTGCTTTCGGCGGTGCCGGTGCCACGGCTTGAGGCGCATCGCTCAGTGATCCGCCTGCCAGGTGAAACGCCGTCACCGGCCAATCCGCCGCAGGGTTGCCATTTTCATCCACGTTGCCCGCAGGCGATGGCGGTTTGCCGGCAACGTTACCCGGTCGTCAGCAGCGTTTCAGCGACGCATACGGTCAACTGCCATTTGATCGGTTAAATCACCTGTCAGTCCTTACTTTCTGGAGGATTTGACCACTCGCCTGGCTTGACCACGATGCACATATTTTGCGGACTTGCTGCGAATTGATTTAGCCCGCCTGGGTTCGATAATTCTCGGTTCGACCATGTTTTCCAGGCTGGCCAGATCGATTGCCCCATAGCCGGCCGGGACAAGTATTGCCGAGCCGTGCCTGATTGAAACTCTGGGTCGTAGACCATTCGCCTCGTACAACTCGGTCAGTGAAATGCCAAAACGTGCGGCAACCTTGCTGATTTTTTCACCGGCCTTGATGGTGTAGGCCTGCCATTGAGTCAGCGGTGCGGTGTATTTTTTCAGGTTGTTCTTAAAGGTTTGGAGTTTGTCTTCCGGAATGACGACCGCGGAGTCGGCCATGATGACCGGACGATTGTGTGACGGATTGAGTGCCTTGAATTCACTGATGGGCATTTCGGCCAGGCGGGCGGCGATTTTCACATCAATCGGTTGCGTCGTATCCACTGTGGCGAAATAGGGTTTGTTGAGCACTTCGGGAATGCCCAATTCGGCCATCAGCTTCGGATTGCCAAAAATATTCTTCAACGCTTGTAATTTTGGGACGTAATTGCGTGTTTCATTCGGCATCTTCAGGCTGCCGTAATCGGTGCCCAGACCGCGTGCGTCGTTTTTCTCGACGGCGCGTTTGACCGCGCCTTCACCCCAGTTATACGAAGCTAGCGCCAGATGCCAGTCGCCTTGCATTTCATAAATGATCTGCAGGTATTCCAGTGCGGCGCCAGTGGCGGCGACGATGTCGCGGCGCTCGTCCTTCCACCAGTTTTGTTCCAGATTGAAGCGCTTGCCAGTGGCCGGAATGAATTGCCAGAGGCCGGCAGCATGTGCCGGCGAATAAGCCATTGGGTTAAAGGCGCTTTCTACCATCGGTAGCAGGGCCAGTTCGGTCGGCATACCGCGATGCTCAAGCTCCTCAACGATGTGGTACAGATAGGGTTGGCTGCGTTCGACCATGCGACGCAGTGCATCGGGACGGTTCTGATACCACTGCTGGTAGTACAGCGTCTGCTCATCGTTAAGATTGGTCATCGCAAATCCGTGACGGATGCGCTCCCAAAGATTGTCCGGGCTGGTTGTTAGATCAATGCTGCTCGGTGGTTGTGGCGCCGCACGGACTTCATGCAGGGGCAGAGTGTCGTCTTCCGGAGGGGTGATTGCCGGCTGAGCCAGCGAAGTGGAAAGAAGTGATACCAGCAGCAAGTCATTGGTGTTGTCGGCAAACGTCGGGGCAGCCACGGCGAGTGTGATAAAACTCAACCCGGCACCAGTGATCCGGCGGATCAGCGACAGAGCGTTGCGGTCTTGCATAGGGTGGGGCTCCGATGCGAACGAGGTCGACTAAACGCGGGATTATACCCGAGGCGTGTGGCGTTATCCGGCTTGATAGGGGTCGAAATGGATCGGCCGGGCAGGGGTGATCGGCTGTAAATTGACTGTTTTTAAGCGTTGACCGTAGCTTTCATAAATTTGATGGCAAGCATCGCTAAACTTGCGCCAGCGCCGTTGAACATTAGCCAAAGGAGCGGCAATGCCCCACTTGAAAATAATAAATAATAGCCAAATTCCGAGTGCCGTCTGGGTGCTCGGCTTTGTCAGCATGTTGATGGATATTTCCTCGGAAATGATCCATAGCCTTTTACCGCTGTTTATGGTGACGACACTGGGCGCAAGTGCTTTGCAAGTGGGCCTGATTGAAGGCCTGGCCGAAGCGACGGCGCTCATCGTCAAGGTTTTTTCCGGTGCGCTCAGTGATTTTCTGGGCAAGCGCAAAGGACTGGCGCTCTTTGGCTATGCGTTGGGTGCGCTCAGTAAGCCGCTTTTCGCACTGGCTCCAAACACCGGCATTCTCCTCGGCGCACGTTTGCTCGACCGGTTGGGTAAAGGCATTCGTGGCGCACCGCGTGATGCACTGGTCGCCGATATTACGCCGGAAGGCTTGCGCGGCGCAGCTTTTGGCCTGCGCCAGTCACTCGATACCGTGGGCGCTTTTCTTGGGCCGCTCTTGGCGGTTGGGCTCATGTTGCTGTGGGCCAACGATTTTCGCGCTGTGTTCTGGGTGGCGGTGATTCCGGGGATGCTGGCGGTTGCCTTGCTTTTTTTCGGTGTCCATGAGCCGACACAGCATTCTGGCGTCAAACGCAACAATCCGATCAGCCGCCAAAATTTGCGACGTCTGAGCCCGGCCTACTGGTGGGTCGTCGGCATCGGCGCAGTGTTTACGCTGGCTCGTTTCAGTGAGGCTTTTCTGGTATTGCGGGCCGAGCAAAGTGGTATTCCACTGGCTTTTGTCCCCATGGTCATGGTCGCCATGAACATCATCTACGCCGCTTCGGCTTACCCTTTGGGCAAACTGGCCGACCGCATGAGCCACACCCGACTGCTTATCTTTGGCCTACTCGTATTACTGGCGGCTGATCTGGTGCTGGCCGGCAGTCATCACTGGGCTGTTCTGTTGTGCGGCGTCAGTCTTTGGGGCGTACATATGGGCATGACGCAAGGTCTGCTGGCGACGATGGTGGCCGATACAGCACCGGCTGATTTGCGCGGTACCGCCTTTGGTTTCTTCAACCTGATGAGTGGCATGGCCATGCTTCTCGCCAGTGTCACCGCCGGTTTGCTCTGGGATCAACTTGGCGCGGCCTTCACTTTTTATGCTGGCGCTGTGTTCTGCCTAGTGACGCTGATCGTGCTGGCGCTACGGGCGCGCCAAGTTTGAATATTGCCCATTTTTTTGCCGTTGACCGCAGCAATCAACTGATAAACGGCAGTTCCAGCGTGTCAGTGTCTTGCGCGCTGCCCGTGCTTTCACGACAGAGGGCAAGAAAACACTCGGCTGCCGGGCTGACGTGGCGTTGCCGGTGACGGGCAAAATAAAAGTGGCGGCGTAAATCAAATTGCGGTGTTTTGATCTCAACCAGGCTGCCTCGACGAAACGCTTCACGCAGTGCCAGTCGTGACAGGCAACCAATTCCCAAACCTGATTCGACGGCTCGCTTGATCGCTTCCGTATGCTCGAGCTCAAGCTGGATATGTAAATCCGGCAAAGCCTGGGCAATCACCCGGTCAAACAAGGCGCGCGTACCTGAACCGCGTTCGCGAACGATCCACTGCTGTTTGGCGAGCAATGCCGGGCTGGTTTCTTCGAGTGCCGCCAAGGCGTGACGTGGCGAACAAAAGACAACCAGCGCATCATCCAGCCAAGGCTGGAGCAATAAATCCGGGTTGTTGGCCTCGCCTTCAATCAGGCCAATATCCAGTTCATAACGGCTCAATTGTTCAACAATGCTATGCGTGTTGGCGACATGCAACTGGATTTTTGAAACCGGGTGAAGGCGCAAATATTCAGCCACCACCAGCGTCGCCAGATAATTGCCAATGGTCAGCGTGGCACCCACCGCCAAGGGGCCGAGCACGCCACCGGCCAAGTAACCTTCCATATCCATCGCCCGTGCCAGCACATCTTCCGCTTGCGGCAACAAGCCGCGGCCGGTGCTGTTCAAACGCAGCGACTTGCCGATCCGGTCAAAGAGCGGGCAATCAAACTGCCGCTCCAGCTCAACCAGCGCACTACTCGCCGCCGATTGCGACATCGCCAGGGTCTGAGCAGCCCGTGAGACATTTTCGGTGCGGGCAATCGCGGCAAAAACTTCAATCTGGCGCAGGGTAAGTCGCATATCGATTTAGTCGCTAAGTGATAGATGAATTATCCGCTTAAATATGTAAGCAGCGCCGACTATGCTGCAAAGCGTAAACAATCACTATCGAGAGAATTGCCATGAGTACCCTTGGAAACCAGAAAATAATTTCCGTCCATCACTGGAATGACACGCTGTTCTCATTTCGCACGACACGTGATCCGGGCCTGCGTTTCATCAACGGTCAGTTTGTAATGATTGGTCTTGAAGTCAATGGCCGGCCTTTAACTCGCGCTTACAGCATTGCCAGTGCCAACCATGAAGAATATCTGGAATTTTTTAGCATCAAGGTTGCGGACGGGCCGTTAACCTCACGCCTGCAGCACTTGAAGCCCGGCGACCCGATCATCGTCAGCAAAAAGCCGACCGGCACTCTGGTGCTGCATGACCTCAAACCAGGCAAACGTCTTTTCATGTTCGCCACAGGCACGGGGTTGGCTCCTTTCATGAGCCTGATTCATGATCCCGAAGTCTATGAGCAGTTTGAGAAAGTTATTCTTATTCACGGCGTGCGCTGGACCAATGAACTGGCTTACCACGACTATATCGAACATGAATTGACCACCAATGAGTTCTTCGGTGAATCGGTACGTCAAAAGCTCATCTATTACCCGACAGTCACGCGTGAGACTTTCCGCAACGAAGGCAGGCTTACCGACTTGATCGAATCAGGAAAACTCTTTGCCGATATTGGTTTGCCGCCGCTCGATCCGGCCACCGACCGCGCGATGATCTGTGGCAGCCCGGCCATGCTCACCGACACCGCCGCCATGCTTGATGCTCATGGCTTCAAAGTCGGCCATCATCACACCGGAGAACTTGGT
>CAZLPR010000164.1:0-5033 GCA_964561415.1 uncultured Dechloromonas sp.
CTCAAACGACTGGTCAATGACCCATGGAAATCAGTCAAAGAAAAATATGCAATTGGTCAAATTGTGAAAGGCGAAGTACATAAAGTTGAATCATTCGGTCTCATGGTAAAACTCGACAACGAAATCCATGGACTCGCGCACATTTCTGATCTTTCAGAAAAGCGTGTGACCGACCCTAAAGTTCTTCTTGAAAAATTCGAAATTGGAAAACCATACAACTTCGAAATTATCTCAATTGAACCTGCTGAACATCGTCTCGGTCTCCGCCTCGAGGGAGTAAAGAAACGAGAAGAAAAGAAAGATGAAAAAGTTGTTGAAGAAGCTAAAAGCGAAGAAAAAGCAGCGGAATAATCTTCGTCAAAACAAAAACCCCCGCACTAGAAAAGGGGGGGGGGTTTTTTTCGCTTTGATCGATATCCTTGCCTTTTAAGCTCGGTGAGGGCTATGGTTAGCGCCCCTTCGTCACGGATAAAATTTGATGTTCACTGAGTCCGGCAAAATATCGCGCAAGATATTCAGTGTGTTGCTGGTTTTTTTCTTCATCGCAACCGCCGCCATCGGCATGACGCTGGTTATTTCCTGGCAACTGGAAGGCGTTGCGGCGGCAATTAATGACGCCGGCAGCCAGCGCATGCGAACTTACCGGATTGGCCACCTGATGGCGCGTGGGCTGGCGGGGGCCGTGCCTGATCTGGCCAAAGCCAAGGTGATCACCGAAGAGGTTGAGTATTTCGAGACGGTACTTGGCGATTTGCAAATCGGTGACTCGGAGCGTCCGCTTTCCGCGCCGCGCAATGGCGATGTGCAGAATCAGCTGACTGACGTGCAACAAGCCTGGCGCGGCACGATGCGGCCATTGGTGCTGGCTTATTTGTCGGCGGATCAGGCGCAGCGCACCTTGGCGCTTGACCGATTCGACCATGAACTCGAACCCTTTGTTCATCGCATCAATCAGTTGGTACTTGTCATGGAACGCAGCTATGTCGATGACACCAATTTGCTGCGAACGATGCAGGTCGGTTTGGTCCTGTTGGCAATTTTAGGCACGGTTGTTCTGGTTCGCTTTCTCATCCGGCTGGTTATCCGGCCGGTAGGTGTGCTGCATACGGGCATGCAGCGCATGATTTCGAATGATCTGGCAGTTCGTTTGCCGGTTGATAGCGATGACGAGTTGGGCGGTCTGGCGGATGGCTTCAATCAGATGGCTGAGCACCTGCAACTGGCCTACAGCACGCTGGAGGAGCGGGTCGAGGCGGAAACGCGGAGCCTGGCGCAGCGTAACCATGAACTTGGCATTCTTTATGCGGTGACTTCTTTCCTCAGCGAGCCCTTGCCTCAAGAGGCGCTCTGCCAGGGCTTTCTTGACCAGATAAAATCGGCGCTGGGGGCGGATGCCGGTGCCGTGCGTCTTTATATGGCGGATTCCCAGACGCTCAATCTGGTGACGCACGACGGTTTGTCCGATGTGTTTTTAAAGCGGGAACGCGAGTTGAACTGTGGCGAATGTCTGTGCGGCGAAGTGATTCAAAGCGGCATGCCGGCAGTGTTTGATACGGTCAACCCGCCGGTGGGCATGAAATTGGGGAGCTGCATTCGCGAAGGTTTCGCGACGGCAACTGCCTTCAATATTGTGCACGGCAAGCGCCGGCTCGGCGTTTACAACCTTTATTTTCTCCAGACGCATCCCGTCTCGGCGCAGGAGAAAAGTCTGCTCGAAACCATTGGTCAGCATCTTGGCGTGGCGATTGAAAACCAGCGCCTGAGATCGCGCGAGAAGGAACTGGCGGTTTTTGAGGAGCGCAATATGCTGGCTCAGGAATTGCACGACTCCATTGCCCAGGGCTTGGCATTTCTCAATATTCAGGTGCAATTGCTGCAGGATTCTTTGCGCAATGGACGCTCGGACGAGGCCATGCAGACGGCAGGGCAGCTGCGTGAAGGCGTCCAGGAAAGCTACGACGATGTGCGCGAATTGCTGGTTCATTTCCGGGCTCGTGTGCTGCAGTCTGATCTTGATACGGCGATTGCCAACGCGCTGGGGAAATTCGAGGGGCAGACCGGTATTGCCACTGACCTGGAGCAAACCGGCGGCACGGTGATGATCGACAAGAACGAGCGCCTCGGCAAGCTGCGCCAGGATCAGTTCGCCTATGAAGACAATCGTGACGCCGCTGGCGCCGGCTGATGAAACCCAGATCATGCATATTATTCAGGAATCGCTTTCCAATATTCGCAAACATGCCCAGGCCAGTCTGGTCAAGGTCCGCGTCGCGCGGAATTTCGGGGCGATAGCGATTGAGGTGCAGGATGATGGGGTGGGTTTCGATACGATCAATGAGCCGAATGTACAGTCCGACCGGCATGTCGGTTTGAAAATAATGCGCGAGCGCGCTCACCGGGTGGGTGGCGAATGTCAAATAACATCAAAAATTGGCGAGGGAACGCGTGTCAGAATTACCCTGCCTAAAGAAGCGAGAAAGGCTGTTTGAAATGAGTGAAAAAATCCGTGTACTGCTGGTCGATGACCACACCCTTTTCCGTAGCGGTATCAAATCCTTATTGCAACGCAATAGTGATTTTGAGGTCATTGGCGAGGCGGGGGATGGACTCGAGGGGATCAAGCGTGTCCGTTCCTTGAAGCCGGATGTGGCGTTGATCGATTTACACATGCCCGGCGTTTCCGGCATTGAGGCGGTCAAGGTGATCGCCGAAGAAATGCCTGAAGTAAAAATTCTGATGCTGACGGTTTCTGAAGATGCGCAAGATCTGATTGATGCCTTGCGCGCCGGAGCCAGCGGCTACCTGCTGAAGAATATTGAAACCGATACGCTGGTTGACGCGATTCGGCGGGCCGCCAAAGGTGAGTCCATCGTTTCGCAACAGATGACTGCCAAGTTGATTCAGGGCGTACGCAAACAGCCGGCGACCGATTCGGTGGGGGTGGAACGCGATAAATTTTCGCCTCGTGAGCGTGACATCATGGCTTCCCTGGCGCTCGGCGAAAGTAACAAGGAAATCGCCCGGAAGCTCGATCTGGCAGAGAGCACGGTCAAGATTCATGTCCAGAACATATTCAAGAAGCTGAATATGAGCAGCCGGGTGCAGGTCGCACTTTATGCTGTTGAACACGGCTTTGGCCAAGTAAAAAATACTTGACTGGCTATGCCGATGTTTAGGCATCGATGTCGCGTTGAGATTTCGAATGCTGCGGTCGACGCTGTTTTTTGCGTGTTTTTCGTGAAAAACATGCTTAAAACGCTCGGGATATTGGGCTTTCGCTCGTTGCGCCCAGTAATACAAGCTGGGCGCGGGGCCAAAAATCAGTAATTCGGTACAGTCGGCATCGGGTGAGTGCGCTGCAGGTGCTGGTAAGTTTTAGCCAGGCTTTTGGCGTGTTCGTAACGCCCGGCCTCGATCGCTACTTCCATATTTTCGATAATCATCGTGTGCAGACGACAAACCCCTTCGGGGGAACAGAGCAAGCCTTCGCTCAATTCGGCAGCCAGCATTGTTGGAATATGTTCATGTTCAGCGATTGCTTCGATTTCACCAGAGTCGAGATCGCAATAGTCGATTACGTCTTGCATGGAAAGCATGTGCTTCCTCCTTGGATGAGATGGATAGGCAAAACAATAACTGCAGGTTGTAACCCCTTTTTTTGATTTTTATTTTGTCCGCCTTGTCGTTTTTATAGGTGGAGGATTCATCTCTTTTTATAGCCTATGGCGCCCCGATTTCAAGGCGCCTGACAAGCGCCAAATGCGCGCTAAATGCGAAAACGGCTATCCGGTGAGGCGTGCGTTAGCTCTAAGCGATTGATTGTCGGCAACAAATCGAGGCCCAGGTCTTTCTTTAAATTAACTGCGCGCTGACGTATTTCTTCCAGCGCAAGATCAACCGGCTCACCGGCACAGGCAAAGGCAATCGTGTTGCCGCTGTCGCAAGAGGGGAAAACAGCGACCCGCTGATCAAACGCCGACTTGATGCGCTCGACGCTACCCTGGTATCCCCGGTTATGGCCGAGCAGGTTGGCCCCGAACAGCCCGCGCTCGCTGAGCCGGGCCCGGCAAGCTTGGTAAAACGGCAGCGTATCGAGCGCCCGGCGGCAAGTCGCGGATCGGCGTGAGGCGGGTTTCGTCTTCCCAGCGCAGCGGCAGGTGCAGCACCAGATCGAACTGGCGGTCGCCGGACAGCATGTAATCGGCACCGCAACGAATCACCACGTCGAGCCGCCGCGGGTCGTCTGGTAGTTTGAAATACTGGCGGGCGATGAATTCGACCTGCGGATTGATCTCGACCACCGTAATGCGGCAATCAGGCAGGTTGCGGTAGATGAATTTGGCCAGCGAACCCGCCCCCAAACCAACCAGCAAGGCACTCCGCGGCCAAGCGCTGACCGGCCGCAGCAAAAGACCGGCCATCATCTCGCGGGTGTAAGCCAGTTCCAGCGACCACGGACGAGCAATGCGCATGGCACCCTGTACCCAGTCAGAGCCAAAGTGCAAGTAACGCACTCCCGTCTCTTCGCTGATGTCGACTGAATGCTTTGGAAAGTTTTTTGAAGGTTTGGCGGACATGATTTTTGGTACCCCCAGGTGGAATCGAACCACCAATTCGCCCTTAGGAGGGGCGTGTTATATCCATTTAACTATGGAGGCAAAGCGCCATTTTTGCTGAGCGCGAATTGTACCGGTGTCGAGCTGGCTTGGGAAAGAATACGGCGCGCTACCCGATGTGGCTTGATTGTCGGCCGCTATTTCGTGGCCGATATGCCGGGTATGGGCTTTGGTTTCTCCCTGATTCGATGGTGAGCAGCTAAAATCAACTTCCTTCCAACGCGGCGCCTGATCGGCGCTGCTTCTATAGTGCCCCATGCCTTATCTCAAACTTTCCAATGCCTGTCTTGCTTACGGCCATGTGCCGCTTCTCGATCACACCGATTTTTTGCTTGACCCCGGCGAGCGCGTTGCGCTGATCGGCCGTAACGGTACGGGTAAGTCTTCCTTGCTCGCCGCGTTGGCGGCGGGTTCCGG
>CAZLPR010000165.1:0-5021 GCA_964561415.1 uncultured Dechloromonas sp.
GTCCGAGTGCTGCTCTTCCATCACTGAGAAATCGATGGTTTTGCCATCGAGGCGTGGCGGCGTGCCGGTTTTCAGGCGACCTTGCGGCAACTGCAATTCTTTCAGCCGGGCGGCCAGCGAAACCGAAGGCGGATCACCCATCCGGCCGCCGGTGTAGTTCTCCAGACCGACGTGAATCTTGCCGTTGAGGAAGGTGCCTGCGGTCAACACGACAGCATCGGCTAAAAAGCGGATGCCGAGTTTGGTGACTGCGCCGGCAACCCGCTCGCCTTCGACAATCAAGTCGTCGCAGGCATCGGCGAAAAGCGTTAAATTGGGCTGATTTTCGAGTCGACCGCGGATCGCCTGCTTATAGAGCACACGGTCGGCCTGAGCCCGCGTCGCACGTACTGCCGGGCCTTTCGAGGCGTTCAGGATACGGAACTGGATACCGGCTTCGTCGGTTGCTGCGGCCATCGCGCCACCCAGCGCATCGACTTCGCGCACCAGGTGCCCCTTGCCGATGCCGCCAATCGACGGATTGCAGCTCATCGCACCAAGGGTATCGAGATTGTGCGTCAGCAATAACGTATTTGCCCCCGTCCGCGCTGCGGCGAGCGCCGCTTCGGTGCCGGCATGGCCGCCGCCGACAACAATGACATCGAAACGGGTGGGATAAAGCATGGGAGCGAATATGTTGCAGCGCAGTATGGGGAGTCGGATTTTACGTCAGAGGGCTGAAAAATCACAGGTTTTTACCCCGGACGCACGCCGCAACAAATGCAAAAATGGAGCGATACGGCGGCCTGCTCGCACCTCCATCTTGCCCCACCCGCCGATCTCAAGTAACTTCCAGACGATAATTCCACGCTAGGCAAATGCATGAACCCCCTCGATAACGATGAGATGCTGCAGGTTTTGCAGCAGACACTGACCAAAAAACGGGTATTGATCGTCGACCGGCATTCCCCGGCCCGCGATTCGCTGCGCCTGATGCTCGCTGCGCTGGGCGTAACGGCAGTACACGGTGCCGGCAATTCGGCCGAGGTGATTCGCCAGGTCAATACCAACCGTTTCGATATCATCCTTTCCGATTTTGTGCTCGACGACGGTCGCGACGGCCAGCAACTCCTTGAAGAGTTGCGCCACGCCCACCTCATTCCGCTGTCGACGGTCTACATGATCATCACCAGCGAACGCGGCCATGCCAACGTTGTTTCCCTAGCTGAACTGGCACCGGACGATTACCTGATCAAGCCATTTACCGCCGACCAATTGCAGATTCGTCTGGTCAAGGCCATTTACAAAAAACATGTGCTGCGCAAAATTTACGAGCACATTGAACATGGCGCACTACAGGAAGCGATCGTTGCCTGTGACCGGGTCATCCAGCAACAACCCATCTATATGTACGAGGCGCTGCGCTTCAAGGGTGAGTTGCTGCATAACCTGGGCCGCACCCAGGAAGCGGAAGACGTATTCCGCAATGTGCTGACCGACCGTGCCATCCCCTGGGCCAAAATGGGCCTTGCCGTTGCCCTGCGCGACCGAGGCGCGCTCGATGAAGCCGGCCAGCTCGCCGAACAGGTAACGCAGGAAGCGCCGGAATACCTCTCCGCCTATGATTTTCTCGCCTCCGTGCACGAAGCCCAGGGCAAGTTGCAGGAAGCGCAGCAGGCGTTGCAGCGTGCCGCCGATGCTTCACCGCACAATACCGTTCGCCAGCGTCTGGTCGGCGATGTCGCGGCACGCAACAAGGATCTGCTGGCGGCAGAAAAAGCTTACGGCAAGGTGATCGAGCGCAGTCGTGGCTCCAGCCTGCGCACAGTCGATGATTTTGCCAACCTGTCGCGGGTACTGGTCGAACGCGGCGACGTTGTCGCATCGCGCAAGATCAGCGCCGATATGAAGCGCGAGTGGCGCGGCGACAAACAAGCTGAACTGGCGGCGCTGATCAGCGAGAGCCTTTGCCTGGATGCCGAAGGCTCTCCGGAAAAAGCGGCACAGTTAGTCGGCCAGGCGCTGGCTCTGCAAACCCAGGCCAACGCCGAAGCCAGTGAAAAAGGCAAGCATCTCTCGCATCGACTGACAGTCGACCTCGCCCATGCCTGTTACGCCACCGGAAAAGTCACCGACGCGGAAAAAATGATGCGCCAGGTGGCGGCGGAAAATCACGAAGATCTGCATCTGATTAACCATATCACCAGCGTTTTCGCCAAAACCGGCCAGCCGGATGCCGGCAAGGCGCTGCTCGATCAGGTTGGCAAAGAGATTATCGCCCTCAACAACAAAGGTGTGCTGGCGGCACGCAACGGTGATCTTGAAGGGGCTGTCCAATTGCTCATTCAGGCGGTTGAACAAGTGCCCAATCTTCAATTCTTGGTGAACGCCAGCAAGGCGATCCTGACCCTGCTCAACCAAAAAGGCTGGGATGAAGAACTCGCCGCCAAGGCCCGGGATTACCTGCTGCGGGCGCAACGCAAGGATAGCAAGAGCCAGAAAGTTGCTTCAGCCCGCGAACTGTATGCCGCAGTGGCCAAGAAACATGGCATCACGACAGGCTAAACCATGATGATCCGGGCGCCCCTGCCGCGAACATTCAATATCCTTATTGAGGATTCGTTGCCACCGTGATTGGGCTCGACTAATATCCCAATGGCAAAACAAACGGATGTTTGATGGACTGGCAACCACCATGGGGAAAAATAAATGACAAGTACCGGGGCGGAAAGAGCTTGCAGTCTATGTGAGATTCAGGTGGTGCCCGGTCGTTGCCTGCCGGAGTTTTGCGAAGTCCAGCACGCCATTCTCGAAAGCGCCTACCGTTCGATTATTGCGACCGATACCGCCGGCAGCATCATTTATTTCAATCCCGCCGCCCAACGCATGCTGGGCTATTCATGGACTGATGTCGTGGGCCGTGAAGCGGCTTCGATCTTTCATCTCGGCAGCGAAATCGAGCAACGCGCCCGGACCCTTTCGGCTGAACTGGAGCGTGATATTTCCCCCGGTTTCGAGGTTTTCATCGCCCGCGTCAGCCGCGCTCAGGCCGATGAACATGACTGGACCTACGTCCGCAAAAACGGCAGCCACTTTCCGGTCACGCTCTCAGTCAGCGCCCTGCATGACAGCGCCGGCGCATTGATCGGCTATCTCGGCATCGCCGCCGACATCACCCGTCAGCGCACACTCGAGCAAGACCTGCGCATTGCCGCGATGGCTTTCGACTCACAGGCGGCGATTCTGGTCACCGATGCCAATCAGCGGATCATGCGCGTCAACCAGGCATTTACCACATTGACCGGTTACTCAGCGGCAGAAGCAATCGGCCAGAAGCCTTCGCTGCTCAAATCCGGTCATCAGGAGGCCGGCTTTTACCATCAGATGTGGCACAGCCTGAACAAAACAAGCCATTGGCAGGGCGAAATCTGGAACCGGCGCAAATCCGGCAGCATCTATCCCGAGTGGCTGACAATCAGCGCCGTACATAATGAAGAAGGCGTCATCAGCCATTACGTCAGCACTTTTTCCGACATTACCGAACTCAAGCGGGCGGAAGCAGAAGTCCACAATTTAGCCTTTTATGACCCGTTGACCGCACTACCCAATCGCCGCCTGCTACTCAATCGGCTCGACAAGGCGCGGACAACCAGCAAGCGTAGCAAGCAATTCGGCGCCTTGCTGATTATCGACCTCGATCACTTCAAAAACCTTAACGACACGCTCGGTCATGACATTGGCGACCGCCTGCTGGTCGAAGTCGCCAATCGCCTGACAAAATGCATCCGGGAAGGCGATACCGCGGCGCGGCAAGGCGGTGACGAATTCATCGTGCTGCTGGAAAACCTTGGCCTGACGCCTGAAACCGCCGCGATTCAGGCCGAAACAGTGGCTGAAAAAATCCGTCTCAGCCTGGGTCAAGCCTATGTCGTGGTCACCCATGCCAAGCATTTTCACTCGGCGAGCATCGGTGTCAGCCTCTTCTGTGCTCACGACAAAACGACTGACGTTCTGCTCAAACAAGCCGATATCGCGCTCTACAAGGCCAAGGATGCCGGGCGCAATGCCATCCGCTTTTTCGACAGCGCCATGCAGACAGCGCTCGATGCGCGCGCTGGGCTTGAAGCACGCCTGCACCAAGCTCTGACCGACAATGAATTCGAGCTCTTTATTCAGCCCCAAGTCGACATGAATCGCCAGTTGATTGGGGCCGAAACCCTGATCCGCTGGCGCCCCCCCGGCCAGGCCATGGTGTCCCCGGACGATTTCATTCCGCTCGCCGAAGAAACCGGCTTGATCGTGCCAATCGGCCTCTGGGTGCTCGATCAAGCCTGCGCCCATCTGCGGCGCTGGGCCGACGATGCGGCGTTGCACAAGCTCTATCTGGCGGTCAATGTCAGCGCCCGGCAGTTTCGCCAAGCGGACTTTTTCGAGCAAGTACGGGCTGCACTGGAACGTCACCAAGTCAATCCACAACGCCTCAAACTGGAACTCACCGAAAGCCTGCTCCTCAACAATGTCGCCAGTGTGGTGAGCAAAATGCATAACCTGCGCACACTGGGAGTGCGTTTTTCGCTCGATGATTTCGGCACCGGCTACGCCTCGCTTTCCTACCTCAAGCGCTTCCCCTTTGAACAGCTGAAAGTAGATCGCTCCTTCATTCGCGACATCGCCGCCGACCCGGACGATGCCGCCATTGTCCGGGCGATCATCGCCATGGGCAATGCCTTGCGTCTCGGCGTGGTGGCTGAAGGCGTCGAAACCAACGAGCAATTTGCCTATCTGCTCGAACACGGCTGCACCCTGTTTCAGGGCTACCTGTTCGGCCGGCCGATGCCATTCAAAGACTTTGAAAAGACCCTCGCCAAGAAATTAAGCAAGCCCCTGGACCGCCCCGATCTACCGGACATTTAGCCATCGAAAAATACTCAAGGATGTTTTCGCGGCGCGATCAGCCGTGCCATTTCGGGTATATTGCCGCCCCATGATCAAGCCAGCTGTCGTTCTCCTCTCCGGCGGACTCGATTCCGCCACCTGCCTCG
>CAZLPR010000166.1:0-5011 GCA_964561415.1 uncultured Dechloromonas sp.
CGCTGAACTTCGGCACCGGTGCCCGTTGCTATTGCCATGGGAACAAAGCCGAGGGAAGCGACCAAGGCCGTCATCAGCACGGGACGCAAGCGGGTCAATGCTCCCTCGTGAATGGCATCATCCAGAGTGCGTCCTTCTTCTCGTAAGCTACGGATGAACGCAATCATCACCAGCCCGTTGAGTACCGCCACACCGGACAAGGCAATGAAACCGATACCGGCTGAAATCGACAGCGGGATGTCTCTCAACCAAAGCGCAACGACACCGCCCGTTAACGCGAACGGAATGCCGGTAAACACTAGCAATCCATCTTTTGCATTGCCGAACATGACAAACAGCAGCGTGAACACCAGCAGCAAGGCAACAGGCACGACGATTTTCAGGCGTTGAGAAGCCGATTCCAGTTGCTCGAAGGTTCCGCCCCAGGAAGTCCAATAGCCGGTCGGAATTTTGACCTCTGCCAGGCGTGTCTGTGCTTCGCCCACGAACGAGCCGATGTCCCGTCCCCGAACGTTGGCACTGACGACCACGCGCCGCTTGCCATTCTCCCGGCTGACTTGATTGGGCCCCGGCGCGACTTCCAGGCTGGCGACCTCACTTAAAGGGATATAGGTGGTACGCCCCTCGATGCCGTTGCTGACTGCAGTGCTTTTTGGCAAGGCGATCGGTAGACGCTTCATCGATTCGATATCAGAACGCAGGTTATCGGGTAGACGAACGACAATATCGAAGCGTCGATCGCCTTCGAACATGGTTCCAGCCTCTCGACCACCAATGGCCGTCGAAATTGCATCCTGGACATCGCCGACGTTGAGCCCATAGCGAGCGGTCTTGTCGCGATCGATGTTGACGGTCAGCATGGGCAAGCCGGTCGTCTGCTCCACCTTGACTTCGGATGCGCCGGGGATCTTTTCTAGAACGGCGGCAATTTTGCCCGCCGTTTCGTTCATCACATCCATGTCGTCGCCAAAGATCTTGATCGCGACGTCGCTGCGGACCCCGGAGATCAACTCGTTGAAGCGCAACTGGATTGGCTGAGAGAATTCATAGGTATTGCCCGGCAGCTTACCCGCGGTCTCTTGTATGGCTGCCAGCAGTTGATCCCTGGATTTCTTCGGCTCGGGCCACTGCTCTTCCGGCTTCAGCATGATGTAGCCGTCCGAGATATTGGGGGGCATGGGATCGGAAGCGATTTCAGCTGTTCCTGTCCGCGCAAACACACGCTCGATTTCTGGAAAATCCGCTTTAAGCCGCTTTTCCAGTTGTTGCTGCATGGCAACGGACTGGGACAGGCTGGTTCCCGGAATCCGCAGTGCCTGAATGGCGAAATCGCCTTCATTCAAACTGGGAACGAATTCACTCCCCATGCGGGTGACGAGCAAGCCGGAGAGAATGACAATAACGGTTGTAAAGACCAGGACCACAGGCTTATTGGTCATGACACTGGCCAGCGCTGGCTTATACCAGCGCTTGGCGGTCCGCATCAGGATGTTTTCCTTTTCTCCCACCTTCGCACCGATAAACAGCGCTACTGCCGCCGGGATGAAGGTGACGGAGAGGATCATGGCGCCAACCAGAGCCGTGACCACGGTGAAGGCCATAGGATGAAACATTTTCCCTTCGACGCCGGTGAGCGCAAAGATTGGCAGGTAGACAATCATGATGATGAGTTGGCCGAAAAGCAGCGGTCGGCGTGCTTCCCTGGATGCGGCAAAGACCTCGTGGAAGCGCTCGGTCCGGGTCAGCGGCCGTCCGTGATGCTCTTGGGCATGGGCCAGTCGGCGCACGCAGTTTTCCACGATGACGACCGCACCGTCGATGATGATCCCGAAGTCGAGGGCTCCGAGGCTCATCAAGTTGGCACTGACGTGGTAAGTCACCATTCCTGAAAAGGTAAACAACATGGAAAGCGGGATCACCATAGCTGTGATTACCGCTGCCCGGATGTTGCCAAGGAACAGGAACAGAATGACGATGACCAGAACAGCGCCCTCAAGGAGATTCTTCTTGACGGTATTGATCGCCTTATCCACCAGAACAGTCCGGTCATAGACGGTGACCGCCTTAACTCCTTCGGGCAGGCTGCGGTTGATTTCCACCATTTTCTTGTCTACGGCTGCAGAGACGGTTCGACTGTTCTCGCCAATCAGCATGAACACCGTACCGAGGACGATTTCACGACCGTCGTCGGTTGCGGCACCGGTACGCAGTTCGCGGCCGATACCGACCTCAGCTACATCGCGAACGCGGATCGCCACCCCTTGCACATTGCCGAGAATGACATTGCGGATGTCCTCGATGCTCCGTACCTGGCCTGGCGCCCGGATCAGATACTGTTCGCCACGCTTCTCGATATAGCCTGCCCCGACGTTGCTGTTGTTGCGGTCGAGAGCGGTTACGACGTCTTGCAACGTCAGCCCATAGGAAGCGAGTTTTTCAGGGCTGGGCGCAACCTGGTATTCCTTGGCAAACCCGCCGATCGAGTTGATTTCGGTAACTCCCGGCACATTGCGCAACTGCGGTTTGATGATCCAATCCTGTATCTCGCGCAAATCGGTCGGCGTATAGGCGCTACCGTCTGGCTTTCTGGCTCCGTCTTCGGCTTCTACGGTCCACAGGTAAATTTCCCCCAAACCTGTCGAAATTGGCCCCGTGGCCGGCGAAATTCCAGCCGGAAGCTTTTCCTTGGCTTCCTGAATACGCTGATTGACCAGTTGGCGAGCGAAATAGATGTCCGTTCCATCCTTGAAAATCACCGTGACTTGGGACAGGCCATAACGCGACAGGGAGCGGGTTTGTTCCAGATGGGGCAATCCGGCCATGACGGTCTCGACCGGATAGGTCACCCGTTGCTCAACCTCCAGTGGTGAATAACCAGGTGCCGCCGTATTAATCTGAACCTGGACGTTAGTGATGTCGGGCACCGCGTCGATCGGCAGGCGCTGGTAGTTGTAGATGCCCAGTACGGCCATGCCAAGCACGGCCAAAATGACCAGCCAGCGGTGCTCGATGGCGAGGCGAATGATGCGTTCAAACATGTTGTTCTCCCCCGCCTCAGTGGCTATGCTCGGCGCTGACCTTGCCGAGCTCCGATTTCAGGACAAAGCTACCGGCTGCAGCGTATGGCGTTCCAGCCTTCAAACCGCTGAGCACTTCGATCAGCTTGCCGTCAGAACGCCCCAAGGTGACGGGTTGGGCAACAAAGCCGTCAGCCACCTTGATAAAAATAACGCTCTTGTCCCCGATCGTCTGGATTGCTTCGGCCACAACGCTTACCGGGACTTCGGCCTCACCGGAGACCACTTCGACATTAACGAACAAGCCAGGCCGCCAGGCCATCTTTGGGTTGTCCAGGATGACACGCGCCTTGGCCGTACGGGTCTCCTGGCCGAGCAAGGCGCCAACATAGGAGATGCCGCCTTCCGCCTTCGATTCGAATGCAGTCGCCTTGACGACGACCTTTTCGCCGATGCGAACGATGTTCAGATCCTTGGCGGGAACAACGATTTCCGCCCAAACCGTGGACAGGTCGGAAACCGTGAATATGCTGGCATCTTCCTTGACCGCTTCGCCGAGCGCGATGTGCTTTTCCACGACCATGCCATCGAAAGGTGCCCGGATTTCATAGCGGTTGAGGCTTCCCGAAACGCTCGGGCTTGCCCCCAGCGCAATCAGTTTTTGCTGGCTGTTGGCGACGGCAATTTCAGCTTCCCGCAAAACCTGCTGTGCCAGGAGGTAGTCCTGCTCGGCGGAAATTTTTTCTTCCCAGAGCTTTTTTTCCCGCTCGTAGGTCGATTTGGCAAGCGTCAGGCGCTTCTGCGCCGACAACAGTTCGCTGCGCTGCTCGGAGAGTCCGGTACTGGCGATAACTGCCAATATCTGTCCGCGCTTGACCAATTGCCCAAGGTTGGCCGGGACACTTTCAACGACACCAGCTAACCGCGGCACAACGTGAGCTGTCCGATCTTCATTGAAGCGGATCTCACCCGGCAGTTGTGCCGCTGTTCGGATTTTGGCAGGGGCCGCCTTCTGGATACTGATGGCGGCCGATTTGACCTGCTCATCAGTCAGTTCGATTTTTCCTTCTTCCCTCGTATCGATGAACAGGAACGGTGTATTAGCCATCTTAGCGGTAATAGCTGCTTCAAAGGCATGGGGTTCGGCGATCGGACTGGTACTGATCAGGAAGTCTTGTTCCGCCTTGAAGGCCACTTCCTGCTTTTCTCCGTTCGGCCGCGTCAACGTCACAGAAACCTTAGCTGCTGAAGGGGCCAAGGGCTTGTCCTGTTGGAACAGCCAGACACGAAAATGAGGCTCACCACCTTCTTCAGCCAACAATAACTCCAGGCCAAATCCATCTTCGGTAAACAACTTGCCTCCATGAGAGCCCGTCTTCGGTCCATCCTCATGATGTTCTGCGTCGCTGTGGCCTTTGGCGTGATCATGGCCGTCACCGTCCTGAGCGCCATGATGCTCGGCATCAGCATGCCCCTTGGATTCGGCATGGCTGGCATGCTCACTCTTCTCTGCTGATTGACCCGAAGAGGAAGAACCCAGAATCCAGCCGCCAGTAGCAATGCCCATCGCCAAAATGACAGCGATGGCGATACCTTGTTTTTTGGAAAGGTTAAAAGCGTTCTTGTCGATATTGAATTTCACTGCTTGCTCCTACGGACGACTTGGCATTGGGGACGACATTGAATTGCTGGAGCCCAGTACGCGCTCTAGTTCGGCAGCAGTCCGATGCGCCTCGGACAAACTTCTCAGGTATTGGGCTCTTGCCTGAAAGAAGGTGCGTTGAGCATCCAGGACTTCCAGAAAACTGAATTTCCCAAGCTCGAACCCTTTGCTGGCTGCGTCATAGGCGCTGCGTGCGCCGGGCAGAATTTCGCTTTGTAAGGCTTGCGCTTCAACGACCAGTGACTTCAAGCGTTCCTGGTTTTGTGTGACTTCCGTGCTTAAGCGAACCTCAGTGGCGCTGAACTCATCGCGAGCCTTATCCGCACGCCGC
>CAZLPR010000167.1:0-5010 GCA_964561415.1 uncultured Dechloromonas sp.
GCCGGGGTCAGCCCGGGTCACGCCAAGGGTGGCAAAACCCAATTTTTTTCCGGCCTCGCGGATATTTTCTTTGAGGGTCGTGTAATCCAACGTGGAGTTCTGATCGTGCATAGCCCCGATGTTACCGCCGTTTTTCAATTACCTGATGAAGCCGCGACCCAGCGCCTGGGCGGCAGTTTGGCGCCCTTGCTGCAACCGGGCCGGGTGATTTTCCTTGAGGGCGATTTGGGGACGGGTAAAACGACGCTGGTGCGCGCCCTGATTCGTGCACTGGGTTATGCCGGCCCGGTAAAAAGCCCGACCTATTCTCTGGTTGAAGTTTACGTAATTTCGAGCTTATACTTATATCACTTTGATTTTTATCGTTTTGAGTCACCCGAGGAGTTTCTCGATGCGGGCTTTAGCGAATACTTTAACGACACTGCAGTCTGTCTGGTCGAATGGCCGGAGCATGCGGCTGGCTGCGTTCCGTCGCCGGATCTGCGTTTGCGCCTCCAGCATGCAGGTTCCGGGCGTATTGTCGAAGCCGTGGCAGATTCACCGGAAGGAATGCAATGTTTAAAGGGACTCATCACCGCCTGGGGCGAAGGGAACTCCTTCGTTACGCCGGCGCCTCGCTGATTCTCTCTGTTTCGCCGCTGGCCGGTGCCGTGGCCAAGTTGCCGTCGGTGCTTGCCGTGCGTATCTGGCCGTCGGCTGATTACACGCGGGTGACACTGGAATACGATGCGCCGCTCAAATACACGCATTTCGTCATTGAAAATCCGGATCGACTGGTTGTTGATATCGAAGGCGTCGAATTCAACAGCGTGCTTGACAGCCTGGCGAACAAGCTGGCGACCGATGATCCCAATATCAAAGTGTTGCGCGCCGGGCGCTTCAAGCCGGGCGTTGTGCGCCTGGTCATGGAGCTGAAATCGAAGGTGAATCCCCAGGTTTTCACCCTGGCGCCGGTGGGTGAATATGGCCACCGTCTGGTCCTCGATGTTTACCCGATCAATCCCCCCGACCCGTTGATGGCCTTGCTTGAAGGTCGCAAGGATGCCGTCGAAGCCTTGCCGCTGGAAGACGGCTTGGTGCAGGCCGACAAGGTGCCGGAGGCGCCGGCCGTCCATACCAGCAAAAAATCAGAGAAGCCGATTGTCGATCGTCTGGTCACCGTGACGCTCGATCCCGGGCACGGCGGAGAAGATCCAGGCGCTGTTGGCAAGGGGGGGTCCTATGAAAAAAATGTCACGCTTGAAGTCGCCCGCCGCCTGAAGGCACGGATTGATGCGCAACCGAATATGCGCGCCGTTTTAACGCGCGATGCTGACTTTTTCGTGCCGCTGCATATGCGGGTGCAAAAAGCCCGCCGCATCCAGTCGGATCTTTTCCTCTCCATTCATGCCGATGCCTGGATCAAGCCGGATGCCCGCGGTTCCTCTGTCTTTGTGCTTTCCGAGCGCGGCGCATCGAGCACGCAGGCGCGCTTGCTGGCGCAGCGGGAAAATGAGTCCGATTTGGTCGGTGGGGTCAATATCGGCGCCAAGGATCTTTTCCTCGCCCGTACTTTGCTTGATTTGTCGCAAACAGCGACGATTAACGACAGCCTGCGGCTGGGCAAATATTTGCTCGGCGAATTGGGGGCGATCAATACGCTGCACAAAAATCATGTCGAGCAGGCCGGTTTTGCCGTGCTCAAGGCGCCGGATATTCCTTCGGCGCTGATTGAAACAGCTTTTATTTCCAATCCGGAAGAAGAGCGTCGGCTCAATGACGATGCGTATCAGGAAAAACTGGCGGAAGCGATTGTGCGCGGCGTGCGGCAATACTTCATCAAGCATCCGCCCGGCCCGAAATCGCGGTTGGCGGCTTTTAGCTGAACGCCGGGCTAAAACAGTTCGACTTCGCCTTTGGCGATTTCCTTGGCCGTAAGTTGCTGGTTGGCAACCAATGCTTCATAGCACTCGACCCGGTTTCGTCCTTGCCGCTTGGCGTAGTAGAGCGCTTCGTCGGCTCGGTCGATGGCATCGGTGGGTGTGTCGTTAGGGAGTAGGCAACTGAAGCCGATGCTGATCGTGACGTGACCGACGCGGCTGAAAATTTCGTTTTCAACATCGGTACGGAAGCGCTCCAGGGTTGCGAAGGCGGAGGCCTGGTCGGTGGGTTGCAGCAGCGCGACGAACTCTTCGCCACCAAAGCGGAACAATTGATCGTCAAAACGGAATGAATGGCGCATGACCTGTGCCAGCATGATCAGAACCTCGTCGCCGATGAGGTGGCCGTAGTTGTCATTCACCTGCTTGAAGTGGTCAATATCGCAAATGGCCAGCCAGTGATTTGTCGCGATGGCTGCGTTGCTGCCCTGACGGCGCTGTGGCGTTTTACCGTTGAGGCCACCCATCAATTCGTCGGTCGCTGCTTTGCCAAGGAGTTCGAAAAGGTGCTTGTCGAAGGTTTTGCGGCTCGACAGGCCGGTTAGCGTATCGGCCTCGCCGTAGTCGAGCAGGGCAATATGATGGCCGAAATACTCAATCAGGCCCATCAGGGCGACACGCTGATTGGCGGAAAACTCATCCGCAAGCGTGAGGTCGACCAGATAGATCGGTTCATCAAGCTTGGTTACCGGGAAAATAATGCGATGCGAACCGTCATCAAGGAGATCCAATACGGCCGACATTTCTTTGCGGCAGCGATTCAGTAGCGGGTCGCGCTCAATCGGTTGGCAAAAACGATGGTCGGGCAGATAGGCGTTGCGGAGAAATTGCCCTTGTGGCCCATATCCGGCGCAGGCAAAGATAACTGTTTTCTTTTTGCCGGCATAACAGCGATAAATATTGATGCGCTGTGGCTGGAAAAGATCGAGCAGGGCATCGACCATCGCCGAGTTAATCTCCGTGCGGTCGCGACGCGCCGAGATTTTAACGACATGACTGATCAGATCAAGCATAAATGGCGGCAATAAGGGTTTGGTAAGCGACGCCATAATTATAGCGAAATAGATGCTTCGAGAATTTTTTGCAGGAGAGGCCAGGGTAAATTTCAGATATCCGCCGGATTGCTGGGGCCGTTATAATTCAACGCTTTTTCCCTCACTTAGCTCATGCGCGTCTTTCGCGGTTGTTCGCGTCCTGTCCCTTTTCCGGTTGCGCTTGCGATTGGGAATTTCGATGGTGTCCACCTTGGCCACGCAGCGCTGATTCAGCAATTGGTGGTAGCGGCTGGCCGACTCAACCTAGTGCCGAGCGTGCTGACTTTCGAGCCGCATCCGCGTGAGTTTTTTGCCCCCAAATCAGCCCCGGCCCGCCTCAGTACCTTGCGCGAAAAACTCGAACTGCTGGGTGATTCGGGTGCAACTCAGGCGATGATCTGTCCTTTCAATGCGGTCTTTGCCGCACTGTCGGCCGATGAATTCATAGAGCGGGTTCTGGTGCGTAGTTTGCAGGTGCGACATTTGATCATTGGCGATGATTTTCGCTTTGGTCGTGGACGAGTTGGCGATTTTGCGTTGCTTCAGGGTGCGGGAGAGCATTTTGGTTTTACCGTAGAAGCCATGCAAAGCGTGACCGTTGACGGCGAAAGAGTGTCCAGTTCTGCCGTGCGGGCGGCGCTTGCGGCGGGTGAGATGGAACGCGCGGGGCGTTTGCTCGGGCGGCCTTACGTCATCGACGGTCGGGTGGCGCACGGTGACAAGATCGGTCGCCAGCTGGGTTTTGCCACCGCCAATATTCGCATCAAACATAATCCTTTGCCGATGACCGGCGTTTTTGCGGTTGAGGTGAGTGGCCTGGGTGACAAGCCGTTGCCCGGTGTGGCCAATCTTGGCATCCGGCCGACCGTCGGCGGGACGCGGCCGTTGCTCGAAGTGCATCTTTTCGATTTCAATCGCGACATTTATGGCGCGCACATTTCCGTTCGTTTCGTGCATAAACTGCGATGCGAACAACGTTTTCCCAATCTGGACGCCCTCAAGGTGCAGATCGCGGCAGATGCCGCGGCCGCCCGGGCCTTCTTCGAGCAGTGAGCACGCAAAATGGCTGATTACAAAGACACCCTGAACTTGCCGGATACGGCTTTCCCGATGCGCGGCGATTTGCCCAGGCGTGAGCCGCAATGGGTCGGCCAATGGCAGGAAAAAAAGCTCTATCAGCGTATTCGTGAAGTTTGTGCCGGCCGGCCGAAATTCGTGCTGCACGACGGCCCGCCCTATGCGAACGGTGATATTCACATCGGGCATGCGGTCAACAAGGTTTTGAAGGACATTATCGTCCGTTCAAAAACGCTCTCCGGCTTCGATGCGCCTTACGTGCCGGGCTGGGACTGCCACGGTCTGCCGATCGAACATCAGATTGAAAAGCTGCATGGCAAGAACATTGCGGCCGACAAGGTGCGCGAACTGTCGCGCGCCTACGCAGCGGAGCAGGTCGAGCGGCAGAAAAAGGATTTCATTCGCCTTGGCGTGCTTGGCGATTGGAGCAATCCTTACCTGACCATGAGCTTCAAGGCCGAGGCCGACGAAATGCGCGTGCTCGGCAGGATTCTCGAGCAGGGTTACCTGTATCAGGGCCTGAAGCCGGTTAATTGGTGTCTGGACTGCGGTTCGGCGCTGGCCGAAGCCGAGGTCGAGCACGAAGACAAGGTCTCGCCGGCCATCGACGTCGCTTTCCCGGTGCATGAAAACCATGCCGAAAAGCTGGCTGCCGCCTTTGGTCTGACTCATCTGCGCGGCCCGGCCTTCGCGGTGATCTGGACGACGACGCCGTGGACGCTGCCGGCCAACGAAGCGGGCAGCGTGCATCCCGAGCTGACTTACGATCTGGTTGAGACCGAGAAGGGGGCGCTGATTCTGGTCCGCGAACTGGTCGAAGCCTGTCTGACGCGTTATGAATTGACTGGCGAAACCGTCGCTTCCTGCAGCGGTAGCCAGCTCGATCAGATTCTCCTGCGCCACCCGTTTCAGGCGCGCGATGTCGCCATCATCTGCGGCACGCACGTCACCACCGAAGCCGGTACCGGCCTGGTGCACAC
>CAZLPR010000168.1:0-5007 GCA_964561415.1 uncultured Dechloromonas sp.
TTGGCAGCGTCTTCAGATCAATACCGCGCTCAACTCTTGGGCATTGAGGGGATTTGATGCGATTGCCCTGCTGGTCATGGTGTTGTTCCTGTTTTAATAGGGCTTTATATGGCCATTCCATCACAGGTGGAAGTGACTTAAATTTGGATATTGCGTGCGGCAGCGCGGCCAAACGGTAGATTGCCGATAATGAAATCGCGACAGCATCGTGAACAATGCAGGGAACGGCTTAGAAGGACTGCTGATAACGCAGGGCAATTTCGAAGTCGGTACGCAGGCCATTGTCGATACGGGTATCTCGTGCCGCACGCAGGATGATCTGTTGTTGGGGCAGGAACCAGGTCAGGCCAGCCATTACGCGATCATTGTTGGCCGGGTTGTGCTGATCGACATCGGCAATGCGCGTATCGCCGCCCCGGTTAATCTGGCCACCCAGGTGAATATGCCAGGTCGGGCTGACGCGGTAGCGCAGGTAGCCGGTGAGCGCATAGCTGGGCCGTTGCTCAAGGCGGCGCCCGCCGGCATAGTCGTCATTGGTACCGTAGAAGGCAATTTCCGGAGCAAGTTCGACCAGGAAGCGGGGTGTGATGTCTTTTTGCCAACCACCGCCGAGCACCATTTTCCACCGATTTTCGCCAGGATTGATGATGCGACGCCTGTCGTAGTCGCCCGTAGGCGCGACGAGCATGGCGCTGACGCCGAGATAGTGGGCGAAATCAGGGTCGTTGATCAGACAGGCCGTTGCGCCCAGGCGCAAATCGCCAAGACCTTGGGCCTTGGCGCCAAGCAAGGCGGCAAGCGGTGCCGGTTCAACGTCGATTCGTGTCCAGGGCAGCACCATCACGGGAGTAACGATCGTATCGCCGACCCGGAATGCCCGATTCACGCGCAATGCGAGGATCGACATATCGACGGCGCCATCCAGCAGCTTGTGGCCATCGGCATAAGGGCCGCCCGAATTCCGATCATAAGCATAAAGCGCCACGGTCGTTTTGCCCGGTTTTTGGGGGAAGTAGTCCCCGGGAAAAATATCGTTAACAGCGGCGGACAGAGGCAACCCTGCCTGCAGGAACAGCCCCAGGAGAAAGGCCAGGTAGAACGAGGGATGCTTGCTCATATCGCCTCAGTGATTCTGAAAGGGGCTGCATCATAGCTTTTTTGGTCGGAGCATGATTCATGAAGCGGTTCAGATGGACGGGCAGTCTGTCGCCCAATGAAGGCAATCCCGTTGGTTCAGATAAGTATTTCGCGAGCGCGGTGTTGCCTGAGCAATTTGATGTCCAACACGGACGGGGAAGAGGAGGCAAGTACAATATCGCATCAGACATTTGCAAGGAAACATGTGATGGGTGACATGCAGGCGGCGATTTAGGCGCAATGGATACACTACTCGACATTCGCACCTTGAGCCTGCTGACCATGGTCAGCAGCGTCATGCTGGCGTTAGGCCTGGTGTTGGCAAAACGGCTTGACCGGGATGATAAAGCGGTACGTTTATGGGCCGGAGGGTCGATGCTGTGGGCGCTGGCCATCATTCTCATCGCTCTGCGCGAGGTGATCCCAGATTTCCTCTCGATCGTTCTCGCCAACGCCCTGATTGTCGGCGGGAGCGCACAGGTCTACATCGGCTGGCGGCTGTTTCTCGACTTGTCGCCCGGTCCGCCGCGCTGGACTTGGGCTGCGACGCTAGCGACGGGCATCGGTTTCATCTATTTCACCTATATCGACCCCAACCTGTTTGTGCGCATCATGCTGTTTTCGGCGCTGTTCGCCGGATTCAACTTCGTCGCAGCGAAACTGTTGATAGCTTCGGGCGCAGCGCGCCGTGACGCCGATCATGGCATCCTGATGGCGATTGGTCTGATCTTTCTCGCCATGGGCTTGGCCCATCTGGTCCGGGCGCTGTCGACGTCGATAGCGATAACAGGCCAGAACCCCATGAATATCCCCGGCTTCATTCATCAACTGGTGTTCGTCATCAATATCGTGGCGAACATCGCAATGACGATAGGACTGCCGAACTTGCTGGGGTCGAGAATGGCCCGTGCTTTACGGGCGGATCGGGAGCGCTATCGCGGCCTGGTCGAGCAAACCGTCGATGGGATATTCGTCATTGATGCAAAAGGAAATTTTCTTGATGTCAATAGCGCCGGCGCAAGAATCTTCGGCTTTACGCCTGATGAAATCGTCCGGATGAATGTCTCGAATGTGGTTACAGCCGAGGAGGCTCCGCGCTTGGCGGACAAACTTGCGAAGTTCGCCAACGGGGCCGTCGTGACCAGCGAATGGCATCTTGAGCGCAAGGACGGCACCCGCTTTGTGGGAGAAGTCGTGGGCCGACAATTGAGCGATGGGCGTTTGCAGTCGATTGTGCGCGACATTTCTCAGCGCAAACAGAATGAATTGGCAGTCATTCACGCCAAAGAGGCGGCCGAAGCGGCTAATCAGGCCAAGAGCACATTCCTGGCCAATATGAGTCACGAAATCCGCACGCCGATGAATGGCGTGCTGGGCATGGCCAATCTGTTGCGGCGAGCAGGGGTGACTGAGATTCAGGCGCGTTATCTCGACAAAATCGAGACCTCTGGCCGACATCTTCTTGCCATCATCAACAATATCCTCGACCTGTCCAAAATTGAGGCGGGAAAGCTCAAACTCAACGAGGAAGAGTTCCGGCTACAAGATCTGATCCAGGATATTGCCAGCGTCACCGAAGTCAAAATGGCGTCGCAGGGGCTCATGTTTCGGCTTGATGCATCGGGGGCTCCTCGGGCATTCCGTGGCGACCGCACTCGACTGGCGCAAGCGCTCATCAACTACGTCGGCAATGCACTCAAATTCACTGGCGCGGGCGGCATCACGCTCGCCTGCCGCAAGGTGGATGAAACGGAAAACGCTTATCTGATGCGTTTCGAGGTCACGGATACGGGCATCGGCATGACCCCGGAACAGCAGGCGCGTGTATTTGAAGCCTTTGAACAAGCCGACAATACGACAACGCGGGCATATGGCGGCACCGGCCTCGGCCTGGCGATTACAAAGCGCATCGCCGGGATGATGGGCGGCAAGGTGGGGGTGGAAAGCGAGTTGGGCAAGGGTTGCACCTTCTGGCTCACCGCCTGGCTGAAGAAGGGAGAGGACTCCATTCAAGCGGTGCCCCATCTGCCTGCAGAGTCCGCCGATACGGCGATCGCCATGCGTTACTCGGGCTGTCGCTTGTTGCTGGTTGAAGACGAACCCATCAACCGCGAAGTGGCGGTGGAACTGCTCAAAGACGTCGGTCTGGAAGTGGATATTGCCGAAAACGGCGTCGAGGCAGTGGAACTGGTGGAAAAGAATGAGTACAGCCTGATCCTGATGGACATGCAGATGCCGCGCATGGATGGTCTCGAGGCGACGGAGCGGATACGTCGATTGCGCAATGGTGCCAAGGTGCCGATTGTGGCCATGACGGCGAATGCCTTCAATGAGGACCAAATGCGTTGTTTCGATGCTGGGATGAACGACTTTATTCCCAAACCGGTTAATCCCGATGTCCTCTACGCCACGTTGCTCAGATGCTTGGAGCCAAGCGGGAACTTGCCAGAGAGCGGTCGTCAGTAACGGCTGCTGCACGCATGCAGTTCAATTTTCGAGGGTTGCCAATCAGTGCTGGGGAGAAGCACCGGTCAAGTCAGCTGACTTCTCACGCAAAGCCAGCCGCTCCTGAAAATCCCGCCCAAGAAGCCAACCCAAGCAACTCAATAACGCACCCCAATCGGCGGTGTAAACGAATTCAGCGCGTTGAGGTAAGCCGCCCGGGCAAAAGCGCTTGGGTCGGGCAGGTTTTGCTGGCTCATGGAGCCTTTGAGCTGCGCCACCGACTCGTATTCCCGCACTTCCATCCAGCGCTCGATTCCGGCCAGTATTTCTTTCAAGGCCTGCGGCCCACGCTGCAGCACGGCGCTGGCCAGATGCACGGCGTCGGCGCCGGCGAGCAGCATTTTCAGGGCATCTTCTGCCGTGTGCACGCCGCCGGTGGCGGCTAGCGTTAGCGCTGTGCGGCCACGCAGAATGGCGATCCAGCGCATGGTAAGTAGCGTATCGGCCGAACTGGAGAGCTGGACGCGGTCGACCACGCGCAGGGTTTCCAGGTCGATATCCGGCTGGAAGAAGCGGTTGAATAAGGAGACACCGGCGGCGCCTGCCTGCTCGACAAAATACGGCAGCGAGGAAAAGAAGGGCGACAATTTCATGCTGATTGGGAGGTTGACCGCAGCTTTCAGCTCACGCAGCAGGGCCAGGTAGTTTTCTTCCAGCGCAGCGCCGCTGACTTTCGGATCACCGGGCATGAACCAGGCGTTGAGTTCCAGCGCATCGGCCCCGGCTGCCTGCATTTCCTTGCCCAACTCGACCCAGCCGCTCAGTGAGGAGCCGTTCAAACTGGCGACGACCGGGATGCTCAGGCGCGATTTCAGTTGCTGAATCTGTTCGAGATAGCCATCCAGCTTGCTCTGGTAATCATCCCCGAAAGGCAGGTGCCCTGCCGCTTCGCCGAACACATTGGGATTGACCAGAAAGCGGTCGATCATCAGTTCTTCATTGCGAACGTCTTCCTCGAACAGCGAATGCATGACGATAGCGGCGGCACCGGCGTCTTCCAGGTGCAGCACCGAGTCGATGTTATGACTGAGCGGCGACGAGGATGGCACGAGCGGATTTTTCAGCGCCAGACCGAGATAGTGGGTTGAGAGATCAAGCATTGGGTTTCTCCTTCTGCTCGGCGCTCAATTCGGCAGCCGCGCGGTCTTTTTCCGCAATGACCACTTCCGGCACAGCCATTTCGGCCAGTTCGAGATATTCCTGATGGCGCAGGCGGGCGTCTTTTTCGGCCTGGACCATGAAGCGCTCGGCGGCTTGCGGATTCTGCCGTTCCAGCACGGTGAAGCGCGCCTCATTGCAGGCAAAATCGCGGAAGGGAATGCTCGGCGCCGCGCTATCGACCGACATCGGATGCTTGCCCTGCTC
>CAZLPR010000169.1:0-4987 GCA_964561415.1 uncultured Dechloromonas sp.
GTTCGGCGATGGTCAAGGCGCCGGCCCGGCAAATCACCAGATCGGCCCATTCGTAGGCGCCGGCCATGTCTTCGATAAAAGGCACGCAATGGGCCCGGACACCGACCGCGGCATAATTTGCTTGCAGTGCCTCAAGATGCTTTTCGCCGGCCTGATGAACGATTTGCGGCTGCTCGTTTTCACCGAGCAGCGCCAGCCCTTTGGGCACCATCTCGTTCAGCGCCTGGGCGCCAAGGCTGCCGCCAATGACGAGCAGACGCAGGGCACCCGTGCGCTCGGCAAAACGCTCGGCCGGCGGCGCAATTTGAGCGATTTCGGGGCGTACCGGATTGCCGGTCCAGACGCCTTTTTGCAAAGCATCGGGAAAGCCGGTCACGACATGATCGGCCACCCCGGCCAGCACGCGATTGGCCAGCCCGGCGACGGAATTTTGTTCATGGATGACGAGCGGCTTGCCCAGTAACGAGGCCATCATGCCGCCAGGAAAGGTAATGTAGCCGCCCATGCCGAGCACGATATTGGGCTGCAGTTGGCGAATCGCCTTGCGCGCCTGCCAAAAGCCGCGCAACAGGTTGAACGGCAGCAGCAATTTGCGCAACAAGCCCTTGCCGCGCAAAGCGGAAAATTTAAGCCAGAGCATTTCGTAACCATGCTGCGGCACCAGACGGGCTTCCATGCCATCCGGATTGCCCAGCCAAACCACGCGCCAGCCGCGGTATTGCATTTTTTCAGCGACAGCCAAGGCCGGGAAGATATGCCCACCGGTGCCGCCGGCCATGATCAGAATGGTCCGGCTCATAGTTTCCCTCCTCGCATGAGCTGCCTGTTCTCCCAATCGACACGGAGCAAAATCGCCAGTGCGATGCAATTTGCCAGAATGCCCGAGCCGCCAAAACTCATCAGCGGCAGGGTTAAGCCTTTGGTTGGCAGCAAGCCCATATTGACGCCCATATTGATAAACGATTGAACGCCGAACCAGATGCCCATGCCCATGGCGACCAGCGCCGGGTAGAGGCGATCGAGCTGGACGCACTGCCGGCCAATGGCGAAAGCGCGCTGAACAATCAGGGCAAACAGGGCGATCACTGCCAGCACGCCGAAAAAGCCCAGCTCTTCGGCAATCACGGCGAGCAGGAAATCGGTATGCGCTTCGGGCAAATAAAACAGTTTTTCGATACTGCCGCCCAGGCCGACGCCAAACAGTTCGCCGCGGCCGAAAGCGATCAACGAATGCGACAACTGGTAGCCGCGGCCAAAGGCATCGGCCCACGGGTCCATGAAGCCGAACACCCGGTCGCGCCGGTAGGGCGAAACGATGATCATCACAGCAAAGGCGAAGAGCAAGCCGACGATGAGCAGGGCAAACAGCCGCGCCTTCAAGCCGCCGAGGAACAGAATGCCCATGGTGATGGCGATAATGACGACAAAAGCGCCGAAATCCGGCTCCTTGAGCAAGAACACGCCAACCAGAACCATGGCGCAGAACAAGGGCAGAAAAGCCTGCTTCAAGTCGTGCATGACATTAATTTTGCGCACGGTGTAATCCGCTGCGTAGAGCACGGCAAACAGCTTCATCAATTCGGAAGGCTGCAGGTTGGCAATGCCGAGCGGCAACCAGCGCCGGGCACCATTGACATCCCGGCCAATGCCGGGAATGAGCACGATGGCCAGCATGGCGACACCGATCAGGAACAGATAGGGCGCGTATTTTTGCCAAAGCGAGAGCGGCACCTGAAACGCCAGGCCTGCCGCAACCAGTGCGACACAGAGGAAGACGCCATGGCGAACGAGATAATAGGCCGGCTGGTGATTGGTGAAACGCCCCCCCTCGGCAATCGCAATGGACGCGGAATAAACCATGACCATGCCGCCAAAGAGCAGAATCAACACGCTCCAGAGCAAGGCGTAGTCGATCTCGGCCAACTGGCGGCGCGGCGAATCAAGGGCGCCGAGCATCATGACTGCAGCTCCTTGACCGCAGCGACAAAAGCCTCGGCGCGATGGGCATAGTTGCGGTACATGTCGAGGCTGGCGCAGGCCGGCGACAGCAATACAGCATCGCCGGATTTAGCCTGCGTCGCCAGCCAGCGAACCGCGCCGGCCATATCGGCAAAGCGCTGCAGCGGCAGCCCGCATCCGGCAAGGGCACTTTCGATCGTCGCTGCCGCGCGACCGATCAGCGCGACGGCACGGCCATGTTTAAGCAGCGCCGCCTTCAGCGGGGAAAAATCCTGCCCCTTCCCCTCGCCGCCGAGAATAACGCCGAGTTTGCGGCCCAGGCCTTCAATCGCCGCCAGCGTCGCCCCGACATTGGTTCCTTTGGAGTCATCGACATAAATCACGCCCGCGATCTCGGCCACGGTTTCAACGCGATGCGGCAGGCCGGCGAATGATTGCAGCGGCTCGACCAGACGTCCCGCCGCGACGCCGACAGCTTCGCACAGCGCCAGCGCGGCCATGGCGTTGGCGGCATTATGCAAACCGACCAGTTTTAGCGCGTTGACCGCAACAATCGCTGCCTGGCCTTGGCAAATGACGCCGTTGGCCAGGCCAAAATCCAAACCGCGCGGCGCGGCATCGAGGCCGAAGGTGATCATCTTGCGGCCGCAACGACCGTTCGCCATCGACCAGTCATCATCACGGTTCAGCACCATGACGCCTTGGCCCTGAAAAACGCGCGACTTGGCAGCGGCGTAATTGGCCAGACTGCCGTCGTAACGATCGAGATGGTCTTCCGAAACATTCAACACCGTGGCGGCGGCGGCATGCAGGCGATGCGTCGTTTCGAGCTGAAAACTCGACAACTCGACGACCCATATCTGCGGCAAGGCGCCTGCATCCTGCGCGTCCATCAGCGCATCCAGCGCGGATGGAGAGATATTGCCGCAGGCGATGGCCGTAACGCCGGCGCCATTCAACAAATGAGCCGTGAGCGCCGTGGTCGTCGTTTTGCCGTTGCTGCCGGTAATCGCGATGATTTTCGAGGCGGGCACTTGCTCGCACACACCGGCGGCGAACAATTCAATTTCCGAAATTAAAGGCAGGTTCGCCGCAGCAATCTGCGGCGTCGCCTTGGGCACACCCGGCGAAAGGGCGATCAGGTCAACGCCCACAAAAGTGGCCGCCACGAATGGCCCGGCAATGACTTCGGCCGCAGGAGCGACGGCAGCGAGCGCTTCGAGATTCGGCGGATTATCGCGTGAGTCCGCCACCCGGACGCGCGCGCCCTGACGATGCAGCCATTTGGCCATCGCCAGTCCGGACTCACCGAGCCCGACAACCAGAACGCGCACGCCTTTAAGCTCCATTAGCGTAACTTCAACGAAGCCAGCCCGACCAGCACGAGCATGATGGTGATGATCCAGAAGCGGACGACGACCTGCGTTTCCTTCCAGCCGGTTTGTTCAAAATGGTGATGCAAGGGCGCCATGCGCAGAATGCGCCGGCCTTCGCCAAAGCGTTTTTTGGTGTATTTGAAATAGCCGACCTGAAGCATCACCGACAGGGTTTCGACGACGAAGACGCCGCCCATGATCAGCAAAACAATTTCCTGACGCAGGATGACGGCGACCGTGCCGAGCGCCGCACCGAGCGATAACGCGCCCACGTCACCCATGAAAACTTCGGCCGGGTAGGCGTTAAACCACAGGAAACCAAGCCCGGCGCCGGCAATGGCGCCGAGCAGAATGCACAACTCACCGGCGCCCGGCACATAGGGAATAAGCAGATATTTGGCCAGCACCGAGTGGCCGGTGACATAGGCAAAGACGACAAAGGCGCCAGCGATCATGACCGTCGGCATGATCGCCAGGCCGTCCAGGCCATCGGTCAGATTGACGGCATTGCTCGTCCCGACAATGACGAAGTAAGTCAGCACGATGAACCCGACGATGCCCAACGGATAAGCCACTGACTTGAAGAAAGGCACGATCAGTTCAGTCTGCGCCCCGGACTTGGCCGAATAGGCGAGGAACAGCGCCGCGCCGAGGCCGAGCACCGACTGCCAGAAATACTTCCATTTCGCGGACAAGCCTTTCGGGTCGCGATAAACCACTTTTTTCCAATCGTCGTACCAGCCGACGATGCCGTAGCCGAGCGTGACGATGAGTACGGTCCACACGTATTTATTGCTTAAATCGCCCCAGAGCAGCGTCGTAATCGCGATCGAAATCAGGATCAATACGCCGCCCATGGTCGGCGTGCCCGACTTGACCAAGTGCGTTTGTGGGCCATCGCTACGTACTGCCTGGCCAATTTTCTTGGCCGCCAGCCAGCGGATGACGCCGGGGCCGGCGGCGAAGCAGATGAGCAGGGCCGTCATCGCAGCGAGCAAGGTGCGCAGCGTGATGTAGTTGAAGACGTTGAAAAACCGCACGTCCTGGGCGAGCCATTGCGCCAGTGCCAGCAGCATCAGTTTCCCTCCCCGTTTGCAACCGCTGCGGCGAGGGCATCGGCCACGCGTTCCATTTTCATAAAGCGCGAGCCCTTGATCAATACCGTGGTTTCCGGCCCTAATTCCTTGTCGACCGCAGCAATCAGCTTTTCGGCATTGCAGAAATGTTTGGCCCCTTCGCCAAAGTTGCGCACAGCCTGTTGCACCGCATCGCCGAGCGCATACAGGCGGTCGATGCCCTGACTCTTGGCATAGCCGCCGATTTCATCGTGATACTGGCCGCTGGCTTCACCGATTTCGCCCATATCGCCGAGTACCAGCAGCTTGCGGCCGATAGTTGAAGCAAGTACGTCGATCCCGGCGCGCACCGAATCCGGATTGGCGTTATAGGTATCGTCGAGAATTTCTGCCCCCTTGCGACCGGCCCGGCGTTGCAAGCGCCCCTTGATGCCGACAAAATTTGCCAGCCCTGCCGCCACTGCGCTCAACGGCACGCCGGCGGCGAGGCAAGCAGCAGCTGCAGCGACCGCATTACGAGCGTTGTGGCGGCCGGGAATCGCCAGGCGAATCGCCGCTTCGCCTTCAGGAGCGGTC
>CAZLPR010000170.1:0-3386 GCA_964561415.1 uncultured Dechloromonas sp.
CATGGAGGCCACCCAGCGCATGTTGTAATCCTTGCCCAGCGGCCCGGTTTTTCCCTGCTGCATTTCGCCGACATAGCGCTGGACAGGAGCTTCCCAAAAACGCTGATTGGCCATGTTGATGGCAAATTCCTGCGTCTCCGCCGGGATTTGCACGCTTTCCCGCGTCAGCACGAACTGGCCCTGTTCGCGGTCCAGTGTAAAGACGCTGACGCCGTCGCCAACTGTCAGTACGAGCAAAGTGGTGGGGCCATAAACCGCGTAGCCGGCGGCAACCTGTGCCGTGCCAGGCTGCAGAAAAGCGGCTTCGGCCGCTGCCGGCGAGCTCAGATCGGCGCCTTCCGGGCATTTCAGGACAGAGAAAATGGTCCCGATCGAAACATTGACATCAATATTCGACGAGCCGTCGAGCGGATCGAACAGCAGCAGGTATTCACCCTGCGGGTAACGGTTCGGGATGGTGTGCGGCAGGTCCATTTCCTCGGAAGCCATCGCCGCCAGATGGCCGCCCCATTCGTTCGCTTCAAGCAGAATTTCGTTGGAGAGAACGTCGAGTTTTTTCTGCGCCTCACCCTGCACATTGTCGCTGCCGGCTTCGCCAAGGACATCGCCCAGGCCGCCCTTGCCGATGGCGACGGCAATGGCCTGACAGGCCCGCGAAACGACTTCAATCAAAAATTTTAGATCGGCGGTGATCAGATCCCGCTTGCGTTGTTCTTCAGTGAGATAACGGGCCAGTGTGCGCTGTGCCATGTGTTTCATTCCCTGCGTCATGACGAAAGGGCGGAATTTTACTCTGCCAGGTTGCGGGCGTGCAGAAAGGCGAAGGCGGCGGCGCTGCTTAGTGGCTTGCTGAACAGATAGCCCTGGACTTCATCACAGCCGTTGGCGCGCAACAACTCGAGCTGGTCTTTGGTTTCGACCCCTTCGGCAATGACATTCAGACCCAGCGAATGAGCCAGCGCGATGGTGCCGAAAGCGATGGCGCGATCGTTGAGGTCGGTTTCGATATCGCGGACGAAGGAACGGTCAATTTTGAGGTGGTCAATCGGGAAAAGCTTCAGATAGGCGAGCGACGAGTAGCCGGTGCCGAAATCGTCGATGGCCAGTGAAATGCCCATGCGCCCGAGGCGCTGCAGGATTTCGATGGCTTCTTCCGGATTTTCCATGACCGAGCTTTCGGTCAGTTCAATCTCCAGCAATTCGGGCGGAAGCTCTGTTTCGGCGAGCACGCCGGCTACTGTCTCGCAAAAGTCGCGGCGGCGAAGCTGGCGTGCCGAAACGTTGACGGCGATTCGTAGCGGTTGCAAGCCCTTGTCGATCCAGTGCTTTATTTCGCGACAGGCATTGAGCAAAACCCATTCGCCGATTTCGACAATGAGTCCGGTTTCTTCGGCAACCGGAATGAAGCGATCCGGCGGAATAATGCCATCGGTTGGATGGTGCCAACGTAATAAGGCTTCGACGCCGGTCGGTTGCGAGCCATCGGCCCGGAACTGCGGTTGAAAACACAGTGCCAGTTCATTGCGGCTGATGGCGTGACGCAGCTTGCGCTCAATATCAAGGCGGTTCGCGGTGATGCGATTCATCTCGGCAGTGAAAAACTGGTAGTTGTTGCGTCCGGCCGACTTGGCGTGATACATCGCGACATCGGCGTTTTTCATGACCGTGTCGCCATCCAGCCCGTCGTCCGGGAAAATGCTGATGCCGATGGACGGACTGGTGTGCAGTTCGTGCCCTTCCGCTTCAATCGCTATCGACAGCTTGGCAATAATCTTGCCGCCGACAATCGCCGCGTCGGCGGGTGAAGTGATACCGGGCAGAATGATCACGAACTCGTCACCGCCGAGGCGCGCCACGAAGTCGGTTTCGCGCACAACGCCCGATAGTCGGCAAGCGACTTCGCGCAGCAGTTCATCACCGACCGGGTGGCCCAAGGTGTCGTTGATGATCTTGAAGCGATCAAGATCGAGAAACATGATGGCGAGCCGCCAGTTATGGCGCCGCGCTTCGGGCAATAACTGGGCAAGCCGCATGGCGAGCGCCAGGCGATTCGGCAAGCCGGTCAGCGCGTCATGCTGGGCAATATGGCGCATGCGTTCCTCGGATTGCTTGCGCTCGGTGATGTCGGCCAGAATCCAGATGTAGTGGGCCGGTTGGCCGCTATAGGGATCGTCGACCCGGCTGACGCGCAGGCCGGCCGGCAGATTCTCGCCATTTTTCCGGGTAATTTCCAGCTCGCCGCTCCAGGCGCCGCTGGCTGCGAGTTCTTTCTGAAAGACGTCAGGCGTTTGTCCGTGCGCCAGGTTGACCAAGGCAAATACCGTATAACCCAGCAATTCGAAAGGCTCGTAGCCCGTCATCTGCGTCGTTGCTGGGTTGATCGAAAGGATACGGTGCGCTTCGTCGGTAAAAATAATGCCGGTTGGCGTGTGATGAAAGACTTTTTGTGCCAGCTGTTCGCGTTCGGCACTGGCCCGGCGCTCCGTGACGTCGGTATAAATTGTAACGAAGCCGCCATTGGCCAGGGGGACGCCGCGAATATCCAGCGTCTTGCCATTCGGCCGTGTCCGTTCGATATGATGCGGCTCAGGATGGCTGGCCCGAGCCATTAATGCGGCAATAATTGCCTCGGTATCGCCAGTGCCATATTCGCCACGCTCGGCATTGAAGCGAAAAAGCGCTTCGAGCGAGACCGTGCCTGATTCAAACAGTGAAGCCGGGAAATCGAGCAGGTGAAGCAACTCCTGATTGTGTAGAACCAGTTTTTGCTCCCGGTTGAACAGGCTGACGCCACTCGGAATACTCTCGATAACGGTTTGCAGCAAATCATGCTGTAGGCGTAAAGCCTCTTCGGCCTGTTTGCGTTCGGTGATGTCGGTGTAGGTGGTAATGAAACCCGCCAGTTGCCCCTCAATGAATAACGGTTCGCCCTGAACAATATGGGTGCGGCCGCCGGGCCGGGTGCGCTCAAAGCGATGGGCTTCGAATTTAAGAGCCAGACCGGTGATGCGGGCGACATGGGTTTCAATGTCGCCGGAGCCATATTCGCCGCGCGCAGCGGGAATGCGGATCAGGTCGGAAAAGTGAACGCCATCGTAAACGCTGGCCTCGGGCAGGTTCAGCACCTCGAGAAAGCCTTTGTTCCAGACGCGCAGACGCAGACGTTCATCAAAAACACTAATCCCCTGCGGCATGCTGGCCATGATGGCCTGCAGGTAAGCGTGTTTGCGTTTGGATTCAGCAGTGTTCGATGGCGCTGCGTTCAAGGGGAAAAAGTATCTGGTGGGCAAATTACGGAGCGGCAAATAATAGCTTAAGCGTCTGCCAGACGGCTTTTTCCGGCAAATGTTTTTCTTTCACGCAAAAGCCTCCTGAGAAAATCAAAA
>CAZLPR010000170.1:3396-4969 GCA_964561415.1 uncultured Dechloromonas sp.
GGTGGTCCGGCTATTCAGCCTTCCATTTGATCGAGCAGCCGATCGAGGCGATTTGTTCTGCCGGGCCGCGACCGCTTTGGGCAATTTGGCGCATCGCTTCAAACAGCTCGCGCTTGGCCTCTGCCGGGCCGGGGTTGCGCCCGGAAGCATCGAGTCGGCCACGGTATTGCAGTTCAAGCCGATCGTTGTAACCGAAAAAATCGGGCGTACAGACGGCGCCGTAAGCGCGGGCGATTGCCTGGCTTTCGTCAATCAGATAAGGGAACGGAAAGTTGAGCGCCTTGGCCCAATGGCGCATGTTTTCTGGCGAGTCTTCCGGGTTGACCGCAGCATCGTTGCTCATAATCGCCACGCTACCGATGCCCAGGCTGGCCAGCTCGCGGCAATCGCGCACCAGGCGTTCGATGATGGCCTTGACGTAGGGGCAGTGGTTGCAGATAAACATCACGAGCAATCCGTTCGGGCCGCGGCAGCTGGCGAGCGTGTGGCGGTTGCCGTCGACGTCCGGGAGGTCGAAGTTGATGGCAGGCTGGCCAAAGTTAACGCTCGGTGGGTTTAATGCAACCATGTTTTTTCCCGGCAAAACACAATTCGCAGATAATAGCACCGATGAATCTACCCCGTTTTTACTGCCGAGAAGCGCTTTCGCCGGGCGCCCATATTGATCTTCCCGAACCTGTGGCCCGCCACGCCGTGCGGGTTTTGCGCCTGCCGCCGGGGGCGCCGATGGTTTTGTTTGACGGGCGTGGCGGCGAGTACGCGGCGCATATTGAGCGCATCGAAAAACACCGGGTGGTCGTGGCGCTTGAGGCGTGGCGGGATGTCGAGCGTGAATCCAGCCTGCATATAACCCTGGTGCAGGCCGTGCAAGCCGGTGAAAAGATGGATTTCACCATTCAGAAAGCAGTTGAGCTCGGGGTGGCCAACATTGTGCCGGTCGACAGCCGGCGGAGCGTCATTCGTCTGGCCGGCGAACGCGCCGCCAAGCGGATTGCACATTGGCAGGGCGTTGCCGCTTCGGCTTGCGAGCAATGCGGGCGCAATCAGGTGCCGATTGTGGCGCCGCTGGAAAAACTGGAGCATTGGCGCCAAGGTTTGCGTTTGATGTTGGCGCCCGAGGCCGAGCATGCGCTGGCCGATTTGCCGCCGGTTAAAAATTTACAGCTGTTGATCGGGGCCGAAGGGGGGCTTGATCCGCAGGAGATGGCCGCGGCGAAAACAGCCGGCTTTCAGGCGGTACGACTGGGGCCGCGGGTTTTGCGCACGGAAACGGCAGGCCTGGCAGCTTTGGCTGCGCTACAGGCTTTGTGGGGTGATTTCAGGGGGTAATGATGTTTGAATCAGCTGAGCTGGGCCATAAGATCGACAAGGAAACCTTCAAGATAGAAGTGCCGAAATTACGCGCCGCGTTGCTGGATGCGCAATATGACATGCTGGAAAAAAAGGAATTCCCGGTTGTTATTCTGATTAGCGGCGTGGACGGGAGCGGCAAGGGCGAGACGATCAATCTGCTCTATTCCTGGATGGACCCGCGCCATATTTCGACGCTGGCTTTTTCGGCGCCGAGCGACGA
>CAZLPR010000171.1:0-4434 GCA_964561415.1 uncultured Dechloromonas sp.
CTGAAGGGCATGGACTGGCGCTCGGTCAGATTCAGCGTGCTGCGCAGCCTGCCGCTGCTGGCGTCGAACAGCACGTTGAATCGGGCCGGTTCGTTGAAGTCGTCGCACCAGCGCCATTCCCAGACCAGCTCATCGCGTGCCGCAAAATAGATGGTCCAGTCTGGCCAGGGCGGGCCGATCAGGCGTAACACGTCATTCTGCGTCATGCCCGGCTGCAGGCGGGCGAAGTGCTTTTGGTCGAGGACGTTTTCCCGATGCGTCAAAATGCCCCGCGCATCGATGCGCAGCATGTCAGTCTGAAAGCCGGCCGGCCCGCGCGGGTAGGCCAACAATTGACTGCCATCAGGTTCCGCGAAGCGCATCGTCGGCTCACCCATCAACTGAATGATCTCGGCGTGGTGGCTGACGCCCGACATCAAACCTCGCCCATCGTAGGCCGCGCAGCCGGCGATCAGCATGGCGCAGAGCAAGGCAACGATGTTTTTCATCGGGTGGACAGGGTTATTTGAGTCAAGGCATTTCGATGTCGCTTAAAGATCCCGTTCGGCACTCAACAGCCGTTCGCAATAGCGCGCGATCAAATCAACCTCCAGATTCACCTTACTGCCCGGTTTGAGCTGGTTCAGTGTCGTATTTTCCAGCGTGTGCGGGATCAGGTTGATGGTGAATACCTGGCCGCTGACTTCGTTGGTGGTCAAACTGGTGCCGTTGACGGTGACTGAGCCTTTGCGTGCGATGTACTTGGCGATTTCCATCGGGGCGAGGATTTCAAGCAGCCGGTTGTCGCCCACCGGATCGAAACGCAGCACTTCGCCAACGCCATCGACGTGGCCGGAAACCAGGTGGCCGCCGAGCCGGTCGGACAGGCGCAGCGCTTTTTCCATATTGATGTTGCCAGGCGCATCAAGGCCAACGGTACAGGACAGTGTTTCCGGCGAGACATCGACCATGAAATGATTGCCTTCGGTGGCGGCCACCGTCAGGCAAACGCCGTTGCAGGCGATCGAGTCGCCCAAGGCCACATCGTTCAGGCCGAGTTGGCCCGCCCCGACATGCAGGCGGAAGCCGGCTTCGCGGGCGGTGAGATGCGTGATGCGGCCTACTGCCGCGATAATTCCAGAGAACATGGTTGAACCTGTTTTTAAGCAAAGCAGAAACTTTATCACGCCCACTTGACCCAGTGGCTTGCAGGAAATACGGCTTGCGAATAGGGTTTTACCTTTGCGCAATCGATTCACTCAGGGGGAGAAAAAATTGAAAAAAACACAACTCGCAATACTGCTTGCCGCCATCGCTACCGGCGCGCTGGCCGATATCAATGTCGGCGTAACGCTTTCGGCTACCGGGCCGGCTGCCTCACTCGGCATTCCGGAAAAAAATACCATAGACCTGCTGCCGCGGACTATCGCCGGGCAGACGGTCAATTACATCGTGCTCGATGATGCTTCCGACACCACCGCCGCGGTCAAAAATGCCAGGAAGCTGATCAGCGAACACAAGGTGGATCTGATCATCGGTTCGACGACGACGCCCAACTCGCTGGCGATGATCGATATCGTCGCCGACAGTGCAACGCCGATGATTGCCCTGGCGGCGGCGGCGAGCATTGTTGAACCGATGGATGCGAAGCGCAAATGGATTTTCAAGACACCGCAAAACGACGCCCAGATGTCGACGGCGATTATTGAGCACATGACCAACCACAACGTCAAAACGGTGGCCTATATCGGTTTCTCGGACGCCTACGGCGAAGGCTGGTGGAAGGGTTTTTCACAACTGGCCGCAGTGCGCAAGATCAAGCTGGTCGGCAATGAGCGCTTCAACCGCACCGACACCTCGGTGACCGGGCAAGTGCTCAAGGTGCTGTCGGCCAGACCCGATGCCGTCTTGATCGGCGGCGCCGGCACACCGGCAGCGCTGCCGCAGAAATCGCTCAAGGAAAAAGGCTACAAAGGCCTTATTTATCAGACGCACGGCGTGGCCAATAATGATTTCCTGCGTGTTTGCGGCAAGGATTGCGAAGGCACGGTATTGCCAACCGGGCCGATTCTGGTGGCGGCCCAGTTGCCGGATGAAAACCCGGTGAAGAAATCCGCATTGGTTTATATCGGCAAATATGAAGCGGTGCACGGTAAAGGCAGTATCAGCGCTTTTGGCGGATACGCCTGGGATGCCGGCGTTTTGTTGGCGAATGCGGTGCCCGTGGCGCTGAAAAAGGCCCAGCCGGGCAGCCGTGAGTTTCGTCTGGCCTTGCGTGACGCGCTCGAAGGCACGCGGAATTTGCCCGCTTCGCATGGCGTTTTCAACATGAGCCCGAGTGACCACCTTGGCTTTGACCAGCGCGCCCGCGTCATGGTCGGCATTGAAAAAGGCAGCTGGAAGCTGATCAAATAATTCAGCGCTTCGCCACCGGTCGTTTGGCCCGCTTGCCGGTGGGTCGGGATTTTTACTTGCTGTTTTTTTGGTAGCGCATGGACCTTCAAATCTTTGTTTTTCTCGGCCAGGATGGCATCACGAACGGTGCCATCTACGCCTTGCTTGCCCTCGCTCTGGTCCTGGTTTTTGCCATCACCCGGGTTATTTTTATTCCGCAGGGAGAGTTTCTCGCCTATGGCGCGCTGACCCTGGCATCACTGCAAATGGGCAAGGTGCCCGGCACGGTCTGGTTGTTGCTGGCGCTGGGCAGCCTGGTGGCGGGGCTTGACGGCTATCAGTTGCTGCGTGCGCGGCGCTTTGCCAAACTGCCGCCGCTGCTTATCTTTAATGTCGGTTTGCCGCTGCTTGCTGCCGCCGGCCTTTTTGCCATCCCGCCCGACCAGTTGCCGTTGTGGGTGCAGGCCGCGGTCGCCATGCTGCTGGTAACGCCCCTCGGCCCGATGATTTATCGCGTTGCCTACCAGCCGCTGGCCAGTGCTTCGGTGTTGGTGCTGCTGATCGTTTCGGTTGCCGTGCATGTCACCTTGATCGGTCTCGGCCTGCTCTTTTTCGGTGCCGAAGGTTCGCGCACCACGCCATTCACCGAGCTCAGTTTTGAACTGGCCGGCGCCCCTTTGCAAGGGCAAACCCTGCTCGTCGTCGTCGCCTCGGCGCTGTTGATCATTGCGCTGTATTTCTTTTTTGAGCGGACGATTTACGGCAAGGCCTTGCGCGCCACGGCGATGAACCGCACCGGCGCCCGCCTGATGGGGATTCCGCCGATGCTCGCCGGCAAGCTCTGTTTCACGTTGGCGGCGGCAATTGGCGCCTTTTCCGGCATTTTGATCGCGCCGATTACGACGATTTACTACGACTCCGGTTTTCTCATCGCCCTCAAAGGCTTTGTCGGCGCCATCATCGGCGGCCTCGCCTCCTATCCGGTGGCCGCCCTGGGCGCCATGCTGGTCGGTATGCTTGAGTCCTATTCCTCCTTTTACGCCAGCGCCTTCAAGGAAGTGATCGTCTTTACGCTGATTATCCCGGTCCTTCTCTGGCGCTCGCTGACCTCAAAACACATCGAGGAAGAAGAATGATGCGCCATCTGTCTTTGGCCATTTTCATCGGCCTGCTCGCCCTTGGCCCGCTGGTGCTCTCCGAATTCAGCATCACCCTGCTCAATTACATCGGCCTCTACGCCATCGTCGCGGTCGGCCTGGTCCTGCTGACCGGCGTCGGCGGGCTGACTTCGTTCGGCCAGGCGGCGTTTGTCGGCCTCGGCGCCTACACCACGGCCTATCTGACGACGGCGCATGGCGTTTCGCCATGGCTGGCGTTGTGCATCGGCCTGGCGATTACCGGCGCGGTCGCGCTGGTGCTCGGCTTTATCACGCTGCGCATGGACGGCCATTATTTGCCGCTCGGCACCATCGCCTGGGGCATCAGCCTCTATTTTCTCTTCGGCAATCTTGAGTTTCTTGGCGGCCATACCGGCATCAGCGGCATTCCGCCCCTGACGCTATTTGACTTCGAACTGAAATCCAGCCGCAGTTTTTATTACCTGATCTGGCTCGTCGTTCTGCTCGCCATTCTGGCCCTCCGCAACCTGCTTGACTCGCGCCAGGGGCGGGCGATCCGCGCCCTCAAGGGCGGCACGGTGATGGCCGAGGCAATGGGGGTCAATACGCCGCGCGTCAAAATCACCATTTTTCTGATTGCGGCCTTGCTGGCCAGCATCTCGGGCTGGCTCTACGCGCATCTGCAGCGTTTCGTTAACCCGACGCCTTTCGCGCTGACGCAAGGCATCGAATACCTGTTCATGGCCGTGATCGGCGGCATCGGTCACGTCTGGGGCGCTGTTTTGGGGGCGGGTCTGATCACCATTCTCAAACAATGGCTGCAGGACTGGTTGCCGCAGATTCTCGGCCAGAGCGGCAATTTCGAGATTATCGTGTTCGGTATTGCGATGATTGTCGTCCTGCAGCGGGCGCGCGATGGCTTGTGGCCGGTGTTGCTGAAATT
>CAZLPR010000171.1:4444-4968 GCA_964561415.1 uncultured Dechloromonas sp.
GGCCGCAACGGGCCGTGCAACATCGCATCCCGCAGGGCGAAATCATGCCCAAAAGGCCGTCGACCGCAGCCGGCCAGTTGTTGCTCCAGGCCGACGATGTGACCAAGCGTTTTGGCGGTCTGGTCGCCAACGACGGCCTGTCGTTGACGGTCAAGGCCGGCGAAGTGATGGCGCTGATCGGCCCGAATGGCGCCGGCAAAAGCACGATGTTCAACTGCCTCTCCGGCCTCAGCCCGGCGAGCGAGGGCAAAATTGCCTTTTTAGGGCAGTCGACCGTGAGCAGCGTTTCGCGCGACATTGCCCGCCGGGGCATGAGCCGCACTTTCCAGCATGTGCGCCTGCTCGGCCACATGTCGGTGCTGGAAAACGTCGCCATCGGCGGCCATTTGCGCGGTAGCAAAGGCGTTCTCGCTGCCGCCTTGCGCCTCGACCGGGCCGAGGAAAATCGTCTGCTGGCCGAAGCGGCGCGTCAGATCGAGCGCGTCGGTCTGGCCGGGCAGATGTTCGCGCCGGCCGGCAGTCTG
>CAZLPR010000172.1:0-3028 GCA_964561415.1 uncultured Dechloromonas sp.
CAAAGCAACCCGCTTAAAAGGCGCTCGCATCTGTACCGACATGGTGACCGTGACGGGGACGGAGAATTTGATGATGGCGGGTTGCCTGGCTGAAGGCGAAACCATCATTGAAAATGCGGCGCGCGAGCCGGAAATCGTTGATCTGGCCAATTGTCTGGTCAGCATGGGCGCCCGAATTTCTGGCGCCGGTACTGACGTCATCCGTATTCAGGGCGTTGACAAACTGCACGGCGCGACCCACGCAATCATGCCGGACCGCATTGAAACAGGGACTTACCTGTGTGCCGCCGCAGTCACCGGGGGCGATATTCGCCTGATCAAAACATCGGCCGCGTATCTCGATACGGTCGTCGATAAATTGATGGATGCCGGCTGTGAAATCACCGTTGAGCGTGATGCCATTCGTCTCATCGCACCTCGGCGGCTAAAAGCAGTCAGTTTGCGTACGGCGCCGTATCCGGCCTTTCCGACCGATATGCAAGCGCAGTTCATGGCGATCAATTGCGTGGCGGACGGTGTTGCGACGATTCGTGAAACCATTTTCGAAAACCGTTTCATGCACGCCAACGAGTTGGCGCGCCTAGGGGCCGATATTCAGATTGAAGGCAACAATGCCATCGTCCGCGGTGTGGCGCGTCTGGAAGGCGCGACCGTAATGGCGACTGATCTGCGTGCTTCGGCCTCTTTGGTCATTGCCGGCCTGGTGGCGCAAGGTGAAACGCTGATCGATCGCATCTATCATCTCGATCGCGGCTACGAGCGGATCGAAGAAAAGCTCGCCAAGCTCGGCGCTAGCGTCAAGCGAGTGCATTAGCCAGGCGCTGCGCTCGGTTGAGTGCAGCGTCGCTTTAATGGCATTTTCAGGATCGCTGACCTGTTGTTTCTCCGTCGAATAGGCCTAATTTTTGCGGTCGACCGGAGAAAAGGCCAAAAAAAGCTTTGCATAAATAAAATCGTGACACATACTACGTCTTCGGGATTTCCAGGCAGTGTTTTTTTCCTGCGCCGTACCACGGTTAGTCAGTAAGCTCCTCGGTCTTGGTTCTCGTACTTTGTTTTGGGTGAAAGCCCGCTAATTTTTTCCAAGGAAGCAATAAAATGGCAAACGGTACAGTTAAGTGGTTCAACGATTCCAAAGGTTTCGGTTTTATCTCCCCTTCTGAAGGCGGCGAAGATCTGTTCGCTCACTTCTCGGCGATTCAAGGCAATGGTTTCAAGACCCTTGCTGAAAACCAACAGGTAACTTTCGACATCGTTACCGGCCCGAAGGGCAAGCAAGCTGCAAATATCCGCCCGGTTGAATAAATCGAGCGCTGTTTGAGTAAAAAATCCCGGTTCGCCGGTAATGCCGTTCAGTTAATCCTGAACGGCATTTTGTTTTGTGCACAAGCTATTGTAAACATTAGTAAACACTGTTGACTTTTGGCTCGATACTATCGAGCTAACTTGACGCCAGAACGGATGTTTAGCCAGTAAACGGTCTTGCTCGAACATTTGCCGCTGGCGTGGATTGAGCAAGCGCTCAACATAATAACGGGTACAGCCAGTATCTGGTGGCGACTTGCCGGCTAAATAAGGCGCTTGGGATCCGAGAGGGGATTGAGCAGAAAATCAGGGGTGCCTTGATTGCCAATAGTCGGGTCCGCCTGGAAATGACCAGTGCGGCCATTCAGGCAAAGGTCGAACCGACAGGCCTCATTTTCCTATGCATTTTGTACTGTCTGCAGAGTGAAATGATCTGGGTCGTTGGCATGGTGCCGGGAGAACTTCCCGCACACCTCTTGCTTTGCTTTCCCATCGTTAAAAAATGACTGGGGCGTCAATGCCTCTGTGTGCCTCTGTGGTGTTAAACCTTGATTCCTCAGCTGGCCGACTATCCCTTCCCGGCGATTCCTGCTGCGCAGGGGCCATATCCTTGCTTCGTGCAGGCCGTCCCGTCACGGATGTGTCCAACTGAGAGATCAAGGTTAAAGCGCTGCCCAAAGGCTATGCCATCAAATTCTGAAAAAAGAGCCTTGCTGAGCGGTATTGCTGTGGAAAGGTGCTTTGGCGTACTTCTTCGAACTTGGTGGAGTCGGTAAATGGTGGGGTAGGCTCTATCAAACAAACCCCGAAAAGGCTTGCCAAATCAGGGTTTCACAAAACCGCAATTTGGCAGTTGCCCCCAGAGTTGCCCCCAGCGGCTATGCTGCCAAGGCTTTTTTGGCGATAAAACCGGACCTGCTTTCGCCGCATGCCTTGGCCGCCGCATCGATCCTGCGCAACACCCTGGCTGGCAATGTGATGTTCACCCGCTCGGCCTTATCGGAGAGCGCCGCCAAGTCGATTGGGACAACAGCCCAGATCCAGCCGGCGAACTCAGGATTAGCCTGGTGCTCACCAATCGTTTTGGGTGCCGGCACAGCGCCACCATCGTCAATGACCGTTTCCAGCCAGAACTCAATCGCCTCCCTGGCGTTGTCGACCGCCTCGTCCAAGGTGTCGCCAGCAGAAAAGCAGCCAGGCAGATCAGGGATCACCACACCAAAGGCGTGATCCTCGCCGCCGTTTTCAATCGCAATCGGGTATCTCATGGTTTTGCTCCTTTCGCTTCAGGCCGGCTTGCTTCAGTAGCTTGCTGGCCAGACCGATGCCCAAATCCTTTTTCGGATGTGGCACGCTGATATGACCGCCCCGCTCAGGGTGGGTGTAGATGTGATGTGACCCTTTCACACCCCGCAGGATCCAACCGTCCCGGAGCAACTGTCTGATAATTTCGGCGCTGTTCATGTGCGTATTATACACACGCACATGAACAGATCAAACACACCAGGAACAGGGCAGGAAAAAACCAGTTTTCCCTCGCGTGTACACGCGTGTGTGCGATCACGCGTGCGTGCGCAGGTGTGTGAGAAAACCGGTGGAACAGGTGGAACAGTGGAACAAACCCCGGAAACCATTGCCATTACTGGGTTTGCCTGTTCCACCACAGAGCATTTTTAGGTGGAACAACGGGTGGAACAGGGGGTCTGTTCCACCGCACCCCCAA
>CAZLPR010000172.1:3050-4966 GCA_964561415.1 uncultured Dechloromonas sp.
CACCCCCAAGCGGTGGAACAGCGGTGGAACAGCCGAAAGCCTTGCAGGACAATGGTTTTAGTATACTTGTTCCACTGTTCCACCTGTTCCACCGCTTTTCTCGCAGGCCTGAGCGCGCATGTGCACGCGTAGCAGTTACCGTGCCTGAAAAAATAATCCTTCCTCCCTTGTTGAAATCACCCCGCCCACCAAGACAGCAAAGCGCCGCAAAACGCACACAATCGCCGCCAGATCGATTTTTGATTCGCTTTTTGACATCGGTAGCCAGAAAACACAAAAAACGCCGTACACTTGGCTTTGAAGTATCAAAAAGGTAAACTTTTTTGTGGGTTTTGGCCGTATGCGAATAAATCAGTTTCGGCTGGGCACCCGCCTTGGCTGACGGGGCAAAACGGCCGAACCCAGAGAGCCCTGATCTTGAGTGACTGGAGCCTCTGGCAGGATGAAGCCGGTGCGCGCCACTTCTCGCAAGTAGAGATCAACCGCTTCAACGCCGTGCAACGCCTTGGCACCATTACCCCCCATGATCGGCTTGGGGAAGCGCGGATCCTTGGCGATGACTTTCCAGTACGTGTGATGCGAGATCGGCTTGATGTAGGCAATCAGCTGCTTGGTGTCCATAATGGCCGTTTGCCGACGTTCGTTTTCTGATGATTTATTCATAATTTTTGAATCTCCGAAAGTCCTTGTAAAAGAATGTTTTTCTACCTACTCAGTGGCCTACGGAAGACGAAGAGCCTTCATGCGCCCGACCGGGTGCCCCACTACTCAGCACGCGTCGACTGCACGAACTTGTAGAACCGTTGGGGCGTGCGGTTATCTGGCGTTCTGTACTTGGTTGTTGCCACGCCGTCCGGCGCCTTCTCCAGCATTCCCACCCTGGCCAGCACATCGGCCGCTGCCGTCTTGTCGTAGCCCTCTGCCAGCTCTTCCCTGAAGGCACTCGGGAACACGTAGAAAACAACCGTATCCCCCCTTCGCTGGCAATACCCGGCTACGTCCCGAACACTGATCTGTTTTTCGGTACCCGCATCATGCCAATCGATAAACCGACTGTAGGAATGCGCCGCAAACCACCCCTCAACCTGGCTGATGATTTGCTCGTCTTCACGGTTGCCCAGTCCGAAACGCTCCAGCCAGGCGTTAAAGCAGCGCCTGGCGGCATGCTGCCCCTCCAGCGCCCGCCAACCGGTAAGCCCGGCCTCGGTTGCAAACTCAAGCGCCGCACCAGCCGCCGCGAAACGCTGGGCTACGCGCCGCACCTGTCCACTGGCTGTGCTGGGCAGCTCGTCGACAGCTAGATCCATCGCCGTTTTAAGCCGGCCGGCAATTTCTTCGTAATGCTCGCCAACGTAGGTGACAAATGCCCGTCCCGTCGCCCCGTAGTTCTCCTTTGTCGCGTTATCCAACGCTTTAGCCAACCGGCCGGCATCGATCTGGCCATTCAGTCGCTCAAAGCAACCCAATCCCTTGCCCGCATCGGCTGGCAGGCTGGCCAGTCGCACCTCTTGGCCGGCCTTGGCCTTTCGTCCGCCGCTCTGCATAACGCCGGTCAGGTCAATTTCGCCGGTCGACAGAGCCAGCACGCGCCAACGCAACATCTCCCGGTTGCCGCCGTCCCTGGCTCCCTGCATCTTGCCGGTGCCATTGAAAATCCGATAAGCCGCCATGCTGATCGCCTCGGGAGAGCCCTGTCCAATCTCATCAAGCACCATCAAGCCATCGTTCCGCGCCGCCGCCGCATTGGAGAGCGCCAACGCTGTGGCATCCCAGTTCAACACCTGGTCGCGCGGATGCCCCCAGACAGAAGCCCCCACATTGGCCGAGGTCGTCTTGCCGCAACCGGACGGCCCGTAAAGGTGAAAGCCCCCCGACTCCAAGCCCACCAGGTGCAACAAGGGAGCAGCCAGCGCCGC
>CAZLPR010000173.1:0-4947 GCA_964561415.1 uncultured Dechloromonas sp.
CCCCCCGGCCGGCAAGCGCATGGGCCACGCCGGTGCCTTGATCTCCGGCGGTGCTGATACCGCTGATGCCAAGCTGGAAATCATGGAAGCCTGCGGCTTCACCGTGACGCGCAACCCGTCCGAAATGGCCAAGCTGCTCAAGGCACTGTTGTAAAATTCGAGCCTAGCTCAACCAAAAAGACGGGCCACGTGCCCGTCTTTTTTTCGTCCGGTCATGCCGGGCGTGGATTGAAACATGGAACTTGATCTCACCTCTGCTGTGTTCTGGATTGCCGTCGGTCAGATCATTCTGATCGATATCGTTCTTTCGGGCGACAACGCCGTGGTGATTGCATTGGCCTGCCGCAATCTTTCTCCGGAGCAGCGTAAAACAGGGATTTTTTGGGGCGTCGCCGGGGCGGTTGCGCTACGTGTTGTCTTGACGGTGTTTGCCGCGTTGGTGATGAATCTGCCCTGGCTCAAGCTGGTTGGCGGACTTTTGCTGGTCTGGATTGCCGTCAAACTGATGCTGCCGGAAGAGGGGGATGGCCATGACATCAAGGCATCGGGCAACCTTTGGGGGGCGGTCAAGACCATTATCGTTGCCGACTTTGTGATGAGTCTTGATAACGTCATTGCCGTCGCCGGGGCGGCGCATGGCAGCTTGGCGCTACTGTTGTTCGGGCTGGCGGTAAGCATTCCGTTGATCGTCTGGTCCAGTCAGTTGATTCTGCACTGGATGGAGCGCTGGCCGTCGATTGTGCTGTTCGGCGCCGGTTTGCTGGGTTATGTCGCCGGGCAAATGATTTTCTCGGACCCCGGGGTGATCGGCTTCCTGCCGCCATTGCCGAGCTGGTCGGCCAGGGGCGCCGGTATTATCGGGGCTGTACTGGTGGTTGCCGTTGGCCGTTGGCTGGAGCAGCGCGTGCTGGCTAAACAGGATCTCACCATCGTTTAAGGAGCGTTGAGCATGGCCTTGTTTTTGTCGGAAAATGACGTAAAAAAGCTGTTGACCGTAGCCATGGCCATTGAAGGCGTCGAATCGGCGCATCGTGATCTGGCGCTGGGGCAGGCGATCGATACGCCGCGGGCACGCAGCCGTCTGCCGCAGACGGTGCTGCATATTCTGCAGGGCGCGCTGCCGGCGCAGGGCGTGATTGGCTACAAGGCTTACACGACCAACCGCAGCGGCAGCCGCTTTCTTGTGCATCTTTTCGACGCAGCCAGCGGCCAGTTGCGAGCGGTGATTGAGGCCAATTATCTGGGCATGATGCGTACCGGTGCGGTCAGCGGCCTGGCGGCTAAATGGCTGGCACGGCCAGATGCCAAGGTGGCTGGCGTGTTTGGCGCCGGCTGGCAGGCGGAAGGGCATGTGCGCGCTATTTGCGCCGCGTTGCCACTCGAGCGTGTCAAGGTTTTCAGCCGCAACGCTGAAAAATTGCAGGCTTTCTGCCAGCGCATGAGCACGGCGACCGGTGTTGCCGTGCAGCCGGCGGCGAATCCTGAAGAAACTGTGCGCGGCAGCGATTTGCTGGGGACGGTGACGACGGCGACTTTGCCCTTGTTCGATGCCGCCTGGCTGGAGGCCGGGATGCACATTAATGCGGCTGGTTCAAATGCTTTGATTCGCCAGGAGTTGTCGGAAGCGGCAATCCGGCGTTGTGATCTGGTCAGCGTCGACTCAGTGCCCACAGCCCTGGCCGAGGCGGGGGATTTACTGCCGCTGCTGGAAAAAGGACGTTTGCATGCTCGCCAACTAATCGAGCTGGGGGAGGTTATGCTTGGCCGCCATCCCGGACGAAGTTCGAGCCAACAAATTACCTTGTTTGAATCCCAGGGCATGGCAATTCAGGATCTGGCCGTCGGCTTGCGTGTTCTCGCCGCAGCCGAGGCCGCTGGGCTTGGCCAGGAAATTCCGCTCCAATAAGGCGTTGGTGGCGGGTGTGCGCCGACAAAATAAATGCCGGGCGTGATTGAAGCTTCGGCAAATCAAGGGACGTGAATGGCAGCGACGGTATTTTGGAAAACGGGTTGGTTTATCGGGCTCGGCGTCGTGCTGAGTTTGCTGCTGATCGGCCTTTTTTTCCGCACGGCCAGGCGCGGTCAGGGAAAAACGCTTGTTGAATCGGCCGAAACAAGGCGCCTGCTCGGGCTGGCTTTTCAGGGCCAGGGCCAGTTGGATCAGGCTTACGCCAAGTTTTGCCAATGCCCGATGAATGAAGTGCTGATGGAGGATATTTACAATCTGGGCCTGGATTTCGAGCGCCATCGCCAGTTCGGCAAGGCTGAGGCCGCTTTCCGCTATTTGTCGCAGCACAACCCGAAATATCGCGATCTGCCGGCGCGCTTAAAACGCGGGCAGTCTGCTGTCGAGACAGCGCCAGTGTCTGAAGGCATCACTGAACCACGCATGCTGGATCATTATCGGCTGGATAAAGCGGTCGGCAAGGGGGCGATGGGCCTGGTTTATCTTGCCCACGACACCCGGCGCAATCGTTGCGCCGCCATTAAGACAATGGCCCTGGCCCAGGCTTTTGATGAAGACGAACTGGCTGATGTCAAGAGCCGTTTCTTCCGTGAGGCTGAAACGGCGGGGCGCCTGAAGCATCCGAACATTGTCACTATTTACGGTACCGGTGAAGCGGCCGGTTTGGCTTACATCGCCATGGAATTTCTAGCTGGGCATGATCTCGTGCCGCACAGCAAACTGGCGGGTTTGCTGCCATTGCCCGAAGTGCTGTCCATTTTGGCGCGCGTTGCCGATGCGCTCGACTATGCGCACCGCCAGAACGTTGTGCATCGCGATATCAAACCGGCCAACATCATGTACGAAGCGGCTTCCGATCAGGTCAAGGTGACTGATTTCGGAATTGCCCGGCTGACTGATTCGTCGCGGACGAAAACCGGGATGGTGCTTGGCTCGCCGGCTTATATGTCACCGGAGCAGATCGACGGGCAGAGAATTGACGGGCGTTCCGACCTCTTTTCACTCGGCGTCGTGCTTTATCAGATGTGCTGCGGTCAACCGCCATTTACCGGCGATTCTCTCGGCCGCCTGATGTTCAGGATCACCAGCGAGGCGCCGCCTGATATTCTCGGCATCAATTCCGCATTGCCATCGGAACTGGTCGTCGTGATCAATAAAGCACTGAGTAAAAATGTTGCCGGGCGTTACCAAAGCGGGGCTGCAATGGCCGCGGCATTGCGTCGTTGCCGGGAAACACTGACGATGGACGCGGCTTGATGCACTTTGCCGAGAAAGCATTGATATGAAACTGGCTGATGCGCTGGAAATGGTAATCCGGACTGATCCGGGCAAAGCCCGCTCGCGCAATGAAGATGCGGTTTTTGCCGATGCCGGCTTGGGCATGGCGATTCTTGCTGACGGCATGGGCGGCTACAATGCTGGCGAGGTGGCGAGCGGCATGGCGACGATGCTGTTGGCGAGCAATTTTGCCCGCTATATGCCAACCCACCTGCTCGGAACGGGGGCCGCTGGTCATCTGATTGAGGCTGAAGAGCGCCTGGCGTATGAAGTCGCCGTGACCAATCAGGCGATTTACCACGCTGCCCAAAGCCAGCCGCAGTATGCCGGCATGGCAACGACGCTGGTCATCGCCTGGTTCTACGACAATCGGCTGCTTGTCGGACACATTGGCGATTCCCGCCTGTATCGGCTGCGCGGCGAGCATTTTCAGCAACTGACGCGGGATCATTCTCTTTTACAAGAGCAGCTTGATAGTGGCATGATCTCCCTTGCTGACGCGCACCACTCGCTGCACAAAAATCTGGTGACGCGAGGGCTCGGTGTCGGGCCTGAGGTGGAAACAGAGATTCACGATTACGACGTCCAGGCTGGCGATATCGTGCTGCTCTGTTCTGATGGTTTGACCGATATGATCGAGGATGCGGAGATTGCGCTGGTCCTGCAGACTTTGGGGCAAAACTTGACACTGGCGGCCGATCATCTGGTGCAATTAGCCAATGATCATGGCGGGCGGGATAATATTTCCGTAATACTGATCAAGGTCGTGGGTGAATTTTCGTCCCCCAAAGGCTGGTGGCAAAAGCTGCTCGCCCGGTTGAAGTAAAACAAGGATGGCAAGATGGCAAAATTGATCCTTTCAATGGATGGACTGGTGCTCAAGGAAATTCCGCTGACCAAGGAGCGCCTGAGCATTGGCCGCAAACCGCACAACGATATTCAGATCGATAGCCTGGCCATTTCAGGCGAGCATGCCGTCGTCGTCAATATTCTCAATGACTCCTTCCTTGAAGATATGAACAGCACCAACGGCACGCTGGTTAATGGTCAGTCGGTCAAAAAGCATTTTTTGCGCAACAACGATGTCATCGAGCTGGGCAAGTACAAACTCAAATACATGACTGATCTGCAAGCGGGTACGGCCGCTGGTGATTTCGAAAAAAATGTGGCGGCGCGCTCCGGCGTGCTTCGGCCGCCCGGTGAATTGCAACTGGTGGCAACCGACGTCATGACGCGCTCCAATATTGGCGTGGTACCGCCGGCGCCGAGCATTCCGTCCGCCGCCATTCAGTTGCTCAACGGCCCCAACGTCGGCAAGGAACTTGACCTGACCAAAACGCTGACGACGCTCGGCAAGCCTGGCTTGCAGGTTGCCGTTATCGCCCGGCGGCCGCATGGCTACTTCATCACGCACGTCGAGGGCCGGCAGTTTCCGATCGTCAATGGCAATGTGCTCGACGCACAGGCGCGGCCGCTGAGCGATCACGATGTGATTGAAATAGCCGGTATTAAAATGGAATTTTTCCTCAAGGCCTGATCCCCTTTATTCGACGAAACCGGCATGAAACTACGTGTTCTCGGTTGCAGTGGCGGCATCGGCGGGCGCCATCTGCGCACCACCTCTTTTCTCGTTGATCACGATATCCTGATCGATGCCGGCACGGGTGCCGCCGATCTGTCGATTTATGAAAAGGATTTGGGAA
>CAZLPR010000174.1:0-3947 GCA_964561415.1 uncultured Dechloromonas sp.
CTCCTGGGTTTTAGCTGGCTTTTGATTGCCTGATATCGGTAGTTTAGCGATCGGTAATTATTTATCTAATTGATCGTTGCTATTGTTTTAATTTCTTTTGGCTATTTGTAAATGGGGCGGTATATCCAGCAAAAACGGCTCGTCGATTCTCTTCCAAATCTGTTTCTTGTCCTTTATCAAGTCCAAATCAAGCCCGGACCCGCCTGCGCCGGTGCTCCGGCCGGGGCTTGATTTGAATCAAGGAGAAAGGCTTTTCGGGTGCGAGAGTGCGCCGCCGAACAACTTTTTAAGGGACAAGGGACATATGATTTCAAGAGATATCAAGCGCTTCCGTCTGGCTGCGCTGCCGGCTTTGGCCATAGTTTTTCAGCTGGCCTTCGCCGAAGCGCCAGCCCAAAAACACATGGATGCTGCCTCGCACGACTATCAGGCGAAGGGGGGCTCGCCGCTGGCTAACGTGCCGATGCGCCAGGACATCAATCCGCTGGCGCCGAAGATGACGGAAGCCGAGTTTGAGAAGAGCAAGCGGATTTTCTTCGAACGCTGCGCCGGCTGCCATGGCGTGCTGCGCAAAGGGGCAACCGGCAAGCCGCTGACGCCTGACATCACGCTCGAAAAGGGGCTGGAATACCTCAAGGTATTCATCAAGTACGGTTCCGCTGGCGGCATGCCGAACTGGGGAACCTCCGGCGTGCTCAACGACGATGAAGTCGACATGATGGCGCGCTACATTCAGCAGACACCGCCGGCGCCGCCAGAATTCGGGCTGAAGGAAATGACGGCCTCCTGGCGGGTCGTGATCCCGGTCGAAAAGCGCCCGACCAAGAAGATGAACAACCTGAATCTGGACAATCTTTTCTCGGTCACCCTGCGCGATGCCGGCGAGATCGCGCTGATCGATGGCGAAAGCAAGAAGATCGTCAGCATTCTGAATACCGGCTATGCCGTGCACATTTCCCGTATGTCGGCTTCCGGTCGCTACATGTTCGTGATCGGCCGCGATGCCAAGATCAATCTGATCGATCTGTGGATGGAAAAGCCGGATACCGTGGCCGAAATCAAGGTGGGCATGGAAGCGCGCTCGGTCGAAGGTTCCAAGGCCAAGGGTTTCGAGGACAAGTACGCGGTGGCCGGCACCTACTGGCCGCCCCAGTTCGTGATCATGGATGGCGACACCTTGAAGCCGCGCAAGATTGTTTCGACCCGCGGCATGGTCGTCGGCACGCAGGACTATCATCCTGAGCCGCGCGTTGCCGCCATCGTTTCTTCCCACTACAACCCCGAGTTCTTCATCAACGTGAAGGAAACGGGCATGGTCTATTCAGTGGATTATCGCGATCTTGACAACCTTAAGATCAAGATGATCGAGGCGGCACCATTCCTGCATGACGGCGGCTTCGAGTCCAAGCATCGCTATTTCATGGATGCGGCCAACGCCTCGAACAAGATTGCCGTCATCGACACCAAGGAAGGCAAGCTGACCAAACTGGTCGACGTGGGTAAAACGCCGCATCCGGGCCGTGGCGCCAACTTTATTGATCCGAAATTCGGCCCGGTCTGGGCAACGGGTCATCTGGGTGACGAAACGATTTCCCTGATCGGTACCGATCCGGAGCAGCATCCGGAGCAAGCTTGGAAAGTGGTGCGCACGCTGAAAGGCCAGGGCGGCGGTTCGCTGTTCGTCAAGACGCATCCGAAATCGAAGAATCTCTGGGTCGATACGACGCTCAATCCGGAACCGGCGATCAGCCAGTCGGTGGCGGTCTGGGATATCAACAATCTCGAGAAGGGCCAGGAGTTGCTGCCGATCGGCGAATGGTCCGGCATCAAGGCCGGTCCGAAGCGGGTTGTTCAGCCGGAATACAACAAGGCGGGTGACGAGGTCTGGTTCTCGGTCTGGAATGGCAAGGATCAGGAGTCGGCCATCGTTGTCGTCGATGACAAGACGCGCAAGCTGAAAGCGGTGATCCGTGACCCCAAACTGCTCACGCCGACTGGTAAATTCAACGTCTTTAATACGCAGCACGACGTTTACTAAGCAAACTGTTTAGGCAAAAGGAAGGGGGTTCTACCCCCTTCTTTTTTTGTTTAGCATGCAACGTCGAGTTGGGTTTGGAGAGCTGGATGTTGAATGTGAAATTCCCTGATGAGTCGCACTGATTTGGGCGCCAATGAATTTAACTTCGGGTTAAGAGACCCGCTATGGGCGCAACGTGAACTATTGTCGCGGACGCCGCTATTTTCTCGACTGAGCAAGGCGGGGCTGGACGAATTCCTGGGCGCTAGCCGAGTCGTCGAGTGTCCTGCCGAAGAGACGCTTTTTCAGGCCGGTAGCGTGATTCGTGAGGCTTATGTTTTGATTAGCGGCACGGTCAAACGCACCACGACACTCAGCGGTGAACTGGAAAAAGTTATCGAATTGGCCCAGGGGCAGCAGGTGCTCAGCCTGGGCGAGGTTTTCGCTGCCAGCAGCTACGCCTCATCGTGCCAGGCGATTACCCCGTGTGTTTTGGTGGCCGTCGATGTCAGAAAGCTGCGTGCCGTTACCCGTCAGGACCGTGATCTTGGCTGGCAGATTATTCAAGCCTTGGCTCAGCGCCAGCAGGCCATTGAATTCGATGTCAGCGGCTATCACTACTGTATGACCGGCACCCAGCGCTTGCTCGATTACCTGGTTGAATTGGCCGGCGAGCGTCCCGGACTGGCTGGCGAAACCACCGTCACGCTGAAAACCAGCAAAAAAATGATTGCGGCACGCCTTGGCATGTCGCCGGAAACCTTTTCGCGGAGCTTGCGCCTCCTGAGCGAAAGTGGCGTCATCGTGGTCGAAGGACGCCATGTGCATATTCAGAATGCAGCCTTGCTGAATACGGAACAGGGTAACAAACGCCAGCTGGTGAGCTTTCCCCGCAAGCCAAAATATAGTGCCGCCAAGGCTGAAGGCGCCATTTCCCCCGGTGCGTTGATCAATCTTTGCGGTCGGCAACGTGTGCTGTCACAGCGTATGGCGATTGCCTGGGGACTGGCCGGGCGCAAAATTGCGACGGTCAAATCCCTGGTCAAGCTGCGCCAACTGGAAATTCAATTCGAGCGGAATCTGAACCGTCTGAGCCGTCTTGATTTGCCGAGCGTGCTTGCCGCGCGCCTGGCAACCCTGAAGGATACCTGGCACTTGTATCGGCAGGCCTTGTTCGAAACAGAGCCGGCTCTGGCAAGCGCTCGGGCGGTGCTCGATTTGAGCGAAGAGATTTTGCTGGCCACCGACGAGCTGACCTGTGAAGCCGAAAAGCAGTCTGCCACGCGGGAGGCGCACTTTGTCAATATTGCCGGTCGCAATCGCATGTTGTCGCAGCGGATCGGCAAGCTCTTCCTGTTCCGGGAATGGGGCTTGGGTGGTGAACGCGTGCTGCATTGCCTCGAGATTTCACGCATCGAATTCGAATGCAATCTTGCCGAGTTGCAGCGCAGCGGCAAGGGCATTCCCGAGCTTGCGGCACAATTGGTTGAGGTGGATGGGCAATGGCGCAAGTTTGAAACGATGCTGATACCGAGTTTGACCAACATCGGCAAGACGCGTTATGCGCTGACAGCGCTGGCGGCGGGGGAACGCCTCTTTCGTCATGCCGATACCGCGGTCAAACTTTATGAACGGCTTGCTGACTGAAATTCCGGCTACTTTTTCTTGTTGCCGATTTTGCTTTCCTGGCCGGCCAGCAGGCGTTGCAGGTTTTGCCAGTGCTTGATGATCAGGGCAAGGGCGATGACGCCGATGACCAGCGTCGGTCCGCTGGAGCCGTTGATCAGTAGCGTATAAACGGGTGCCAGGGCGGCTGCCAGCAGGGCTGCCAACGATGAATAGCGGAAGACGAAGGCAATAAATAGCCAGGTGCCGAGGACGGCCAGGCCGATCAGCGGATCCAGGGCGAGCAATACGCCAGCGGCGGTGG
>CAZLPR010000174.1:3957-4933 GCA_964561415.1 uncultured Dechloromonas sp.
CCGTGATCCTAAAACCTTTTGCCTGGAGAATCTTCCCGATGGAGGCGGTGGCCACACCTTTGCCGCCCTTGAACTTGAGAAAGATCGGGAACAGGTGGCCGAAGAAGACGGCGAGGGCGACGAGGCCGATAACGTGGTCGCCGAAGCCCATTTTTTGCGCGACGAAAACAGCGAGCCAGCCCTTCAGGGCGTCGCCAAGCAGTGTGAACAGCGCCGCTTTTTTGTTGCCGCTGCGCAGGACGTTGGTGGCGCCCGGGTTGCCCGAACCGTAACTGCGCGGGTCCGCCAGACCGAAGAGCTTGGCGGCAACGATGGCGAAGGAAACGGAACCGAGCAGGTAGGCGGCGAGTACGGCGAGAAACGGGGCGAGAGCGGTTGGCATGGGTCGTCTGGGGCGCTGAGGTACAATCGGCGCGAATTTTACACCCCGTGCTACGGTCGACTGGATTATGGACATCATTTTCATCGAAGAATTGCGCGCCGAAACGTGGATAGGGATTTATCCCCGCGAAAAGGCGATGTCGCAGACAGTCGAAATCTCTCTGCAAATCGGCGTGTCGACCGTGTCGGCCGGTGCCAGTGACGACATTCGCGATACGGTCGATTACGCGGTTGTCGTCGAGCGCCTGCGCGCCGATCTGTCCGCCAGCCATTTCAATTTGCTGGAAAAACTGGCCGAGCATGTCGCGGCCTGGCTGCTCGAAAACTTTGCTGCGCAATGGGTACGCGTTTCCATCGCCAAGCTGGGCATGATGCCGGGTGTCAAGCGCGTCGGCGTCATCATCGAGCGCTCGATCTGAGTTTTTGCTCCTCGCTGATGAGGGCGAGCGAGGCTGGAAAAATTTCAATTTTGGTCATTTTTTATGGTTGACCGCGGAAGTGTCCAAAACACCCCCTGATTTAACCTTTGAGCGCGGCCTCGACCACCTTCGGCTGTAGCGTGCGCACGATGTCGTGCGGATGGACGCCGACCAGG
>CAZLPR010000175.1:0-4917 GCA_964561415.1 uncultured Dechloromonas sp.
GGTTGTTTCTTGGCGCGCCCTGGCTTTAGTCAGGGTTTGATGAACTAACCGCTTTGACGCCAGCCGCCGCGACGTCGACGGTAGTCTCGACGACGGTGGCGCCAACCTTCACTGTTGTCGCCACCACGGTCACTGCCGCGTCGGCGACTGCCACAACCGCGCAGCCAGAACATGAGAGCGCAAGAAGAAGGAGCAGAATATAGGGGCGCATCGGCATTTTTCGTGGTGAGGCGGAGAACAGACTGGTTGAACCTCAGAAAGCAAAAAGCCCCGGCTTTTGACCGAGGCTGACTGCTTTTTTCTATTGGTGCCGATGACCGGAATCGAACTGGTGACCTTCGCATTACGAATGCGCTGCTCTACCAACTGAGCTACACCGGCAAACAAGGATGCGGATGATACAACAGGAGTCTTTTTCCGGCAAACATGAGTGGCCTTTTGACGGTCATAATTCGCAAATTATATTTTTCCGTTATTTGTGAGGTGGTGATGAAGTATCTGATTCTCTTTGTGGTCATCGCGCTGGCCTGGTCGTTCTGGAAAAAACAGAACCGGCCGGCGCCAAAGAACACGGCAAATCCCGAGGCGGCAGCGCAGAAAATGCTTGTCTGCGCCCATTGCGGTGTGCATTTCCCCGAAGGCGACGGCGTAACCGAAGCCGGGAAGTCTTATTGCAGTGAGGCGCATTGTCGTGCCGCAGATCAAGCAGCGCGCGGATGACGGACTGGCTTTCTTCGACGTGGGGGCCGAGCTGGCGCTCCTTTCAGTATTTCAATCTGTATCGACTGGTATTGGCGGGTTTTTTCTTGCTGGCCATTCTTTTCCCGCATGAGTGGGCGGGGCGGCTGAATCTTTTGCCGTCGCCGGCGTTGCTTGTTTTGAACGGCGGTTACATGCTGGCGGTGGTTGTTGGCTTGCTGCTGTCGATGCATTGGCAGAATAGTTTCAATCTCCAATTGTCCCTGCAGGTTTCGGTTGATGTACTGGTAGTCAGCCAGTTGATGTATCTGGCGGGCGGTGTGAGCAGTGGCCTGGGAATTTTGCTGATTGTCTCGCTGGCCGCGGCAAGCCTGGTCGGGCGGGGCCGGCTGGTGCTTTTTTATGCGGCGATTGCCACTTTGGCGGTGTTGCTGTCGCAGATTTATGGCGTGGTGGCGAATGATTTTGATCAAACCTCGATTGTTCAGGCGGGGCTGATCTCGGCGGGCTTTTTTGCGACGGCGATTCTGGCGCGGCTGCTTGGCCAGCGGATCATGGTCAACGAAGAGCTGGCGCGACGGCGCGGCGAGGCGCTGGAGAATCAGAACTTGATCAGTCAGCGGGTAGTCGAGCGCATGCAGGATGGTGTGTTGATTGTTAAACCGGATGGTTGTATCGGCCGCCATAACCCGGTGGCTGAAGGGATGCTTGGCTTGTCGGGCGATGCGGATGAACTGCGGATCGACAGCGTTCTGCCTTTGGCGAACGCGTTGCTGGCCTGGAAGGCGACCGGCAATGGGCCGGCAGCCCAGTTTTGCGGGGCGGGTAACTGCGAGCTGCGGGCGCGCTTTGAACGCACGACAAGCTCCGATGGCGAGGTTTTGATTTTTCTCGAGGATGTGGGTCGAATCAAGGAGCGGGCGCAGCAATTGAAATTAGCCTCTTTGGGCCGGTTGACCGCAAGCATTGCCCATGAAATCCGCAATCCGCTCTCGGCGATCAGTCATGCCGGCGAGCTGTTGCGTGAGGAGCGGCGCGGCGAGATTCAAGGCCGCCTGTTGAATATTTTGAACGATAACGTCAGGCGGCTGGATCGTATCGTCAAGGATGTATTGGAACTGGGGCGGCAAAATCGGGCGCAGCCTGAATTGCTGGCGCTTGATGATTTCTGTCGCGATTTTGTCGAGCATTTTGAGTCGGCCGAGGGCTTGGCGCCGGGTATCGTTCGGTTGCATGAGCCGACGCCTGCAATGTCGATCTGCTTCGACCGCTCACATCTGCATCAGGTGTTGTGGAATCTGGTCAGTAATGCGCTGCGTCATTCAACGCGGGGGCCGGGCTCGGTTCGCATCGAGCTGCTCGGGATAAACGAAGGCGAACGGGTAGAATTGCATGTGCTGGATGATGGTTCCGGTGTTGCAGCCAGTGCTCGTGAGCAGGTTTTTGAGCCATTTTTTACGACGCACCACCAAGGAACCGGGCTCGGTTTGTTTATCGCCCGTGAGCTTTGTGTGGCCAACGGGGCAAGCCTCGAGCTGGTGTCGGCCGCATCCTGCGGTCATTTTATTCTTGCCGGGAGAAACGATACGTGTCAATTGCCAGAAGCGAACGACGGTCACGGGGAGAGCTGACGCGGGTTCTCGTGGTTGATGATGAGGCGGATATCCGCGAATTGATCGATCTGACCCTGGCCCGCATGGGCTTGGATGCCGAGTGTGTCGGTTCGGTGGCGGAGGCGCGGAGCGCGCTGAACGCCGGAAAATTTCAGCTGTGTTTGACTGACATGCGTCTGCCGGATGGCGACGGCCTGGAAATCGTGCGCCATATCGGTGAGCATCATGTGCAGACGCCGGTGGCGGTGATTACTGCTTTTGGTAGCGCGGAAAACGCGGTTGCCGCACTCAAGGCGGGGGCTTTCGATTATCTGGCCAAGCCGGTGGGCCTTGAGCAATTGCGCGCTTTGATCAAATCGGCCCTGCGTCTTCCCGATGGTGCTCGAGTCAGTGATGACGCGCTGCAAACGCTGGTCGGCGATTCACCGAGCATGCAGCAGGTGCGGGCGATGATCGAAAAGCTGGCGCGCAGCCAGGCGCCGATCTATATTTCCGGCGAATCCGGTAGCGGCAAAGAGTTGGCGGCGCGCCTGATCCACGGGCGGAGTGCGCGTTGTGACGGGCCGTTTGTCCCGGTCAACTGCGGTGCGATCCCGGAAAACCTGATGGAAAGCGAGTTTTTCGGTTATCGCAAAGGCGCTTTTACCGGCGCCGAGAATGATCGCGAGGGTTTTTTCCAGGCGGCGAATGGCGGCACCTTGTTTCTTGATGAAGTGGCTGATTTGCCGCTCGCCATGCAGGTCAAGCTTTTGCGGGCGATTCAGGAAAAGCGCGTGCGCAAGGTGGGTTGCGTCACAGAAGAAGCGGTCGATGTGCGCATCATTTGTGCGACGCACCGCAACCTGCGCGATTGCGTCGATAAGGGCAGTTTCCGGCAGGATTTGTACTATCGCCTGAATGTCATCGAGTTGCGCATGCCGCCGTTGCGCGAGCGTTTGGAGGATATCGCGCCGCTAGTCGATTCAATTCTCCAGCGTTTGTTCCGTGGCGCCAGCCCCGGCTTGTCCGCTGGCGCGCTGAAGGCGCTTCAGCTTTACCGCTTCCCCGGCAACGTGCGCGAGCTGGAGAATATTCTCGAACGGGCGACGGCGCTCGGTTCCGGTGAAGTGATCGAGGCCGATGACTTGCATCTTGAAGTGGAAGATATGGGTGGCGAGGCGCAGGGGCGCGGCAGCGAAACGCTGGATGATTACCTCAATCGTTTGGAGCGCCAGGCGATTCTCGAAGCGCTACAGAAAACCGAAGGCAACCGGACCGCCGCAGCCCGTTTGCTCGGCGTGACTTTTCGTTCCATGCGTTACCGGCTGGAACGGCTGGGTATTGAGTGATGGCCTGGCAGCGCGATGGCTGGCTGGAGGGTGTCGAATGGCTGGCTTCGCCTAATTTTGGCGAGCGCCCGGCCGGGGCGGCAGTGTCGCTGGTGGTGGTGCATAACATCAGTTTGCCGCCCGATGAGTTTGGGGGCGACTGGGTTGAGCGGTTTTTTCTCAATCAGCTGGATGCACAGGCCCACCCCTATTTTGCGACGGTCGCCGAAGCGCAGGTTTCAGCCCATTTTTATATCCGCCGCGATGGCCGGGTAATTCAGTTCGTCGGCTGCGATCAGCGAGCCTGGCATGCCGGTCGCTCGCAGTGGTGCGAGCGCGAAAACTGCAATGATTACTCGGTAGGCATCGAGCTGGAGGGCACCGATACCCAGCCTTTTTCGCCCGCGCAATATGTGGCGTTGTGGCGTGTGCTGGACGCTTTGCGCGGGCGTTATCCGATTGCGGCGATGGCCGGTCACAGCGACATTGCGCCGGGGAGGAAAACGGACCCGGGGCCTTGTTTCGACTGGGGCGCGGTACGTGCGCGCTATCCCGCGCTCCGCCTACCGGCTGAAGTAACGACTTAGCCGCTGGGCTGCTTCGGCCAGACGTTCGATGTTCGTCGTATAGGCAAAACGGATGTGTTTTTCGGGGGCGTTATCACCGAAATCGCGGCCGGGTGTTGCGGCAACGCCGACGGTTTCCAGCAGGTCGCGGGTCAGTTCAAAACTGTCGTCGCAAAGGGCGGAGCAATCGCAATAGAGATAAAAAGCGCCTTCCGGTCGGGCGGTGACTCTAAAGCCGATACTTTCCAGCGCTGGCGCAAGGAAGTCCCGACGCTGGCGAAACTCGGCCCGGCGGCTTTCAAGTATTTCTATGGTTTCGGGCAAAAAAGCGGCGAGGGCGCCATATTGCGCCGGCGTTGAGGCGCAAAGCGTCAAGTTCTGCGCCACTTTCTCGATGTCGCGTTGATAATCTTCGGGCATGACCATCCAGCCAAGGCGCCAGCCGGTCATCTGGAAATATTTGGAAAAGCTGTTAATGACCCAGATATCGTCGCCCGCAGCGCAGGCCGTGGGGATGTCGACTGCTTCGCCTTGAGAGAGGGTTTTTGCGGGGTAGGTCAGGCCGTGGTAAATCTCGTCGACGAGAAAATGGCCGCGTAACTCGCGGCAGACTTCGGCCAGCGCCTGGATTTCAGCGAGCGACAGGCGCGTTCCTGCCGGATTGCCCGGCGTGGCAACGAGGAGGCCGGCGGTCTTGCTGGTCCAATGTTGGCGCAGAAGCGCCGGGGTCGG
>CAZLPR010000176.1:0-4913 GCA_964561415.1 uncultured Dechloromonas sp.
CGAGGTGGTTGGTCGGCTCGTCGAGCAGCAGCATGTCCGGCCGGGCAAGGAGCAGTTTGCACAGCGCCACGCGGCGTTTTTCGCCACCGGATAGATGCTCGATTTTGGCCTCCCACGGCGGCAGGCGCAGCGCATCGGCGGCTAATTCCATTTGGTGTTCGGTATCCGAACCGGCGGTGGAAATGATCGCTTCCAGGCGGGCTTGTTCTTCGGCCAGTTTGTCGAAATCGGCGTCCGGGTCGGCGTAGGCCGCATAGACCTCATCGAGCTTGGCTTGCGCCTGCATCACTTCGCCGAGGGCGGATTCGATTTCTTCACGCACCGTCATGCTCGGATCGAGCTGTGGTTCCTGCGGCAGATAGCCAATCGAAACGCCGGCGAGATGCTGGACTTCACCGTCGTATTCCTTGTCGACGCCGGCCATGATGCGGAGCACGGTCGATTTGCCTGAGCCGTTCAAACCGAGCAAACCAATCTTCGCGCCGGGGAAGAAAGAGAGGGAAATATCCTTGATGATTTGCCGCTTCGGCGGCACGGTCTTGCTGACGCGCAGCATCGACATTACGTATTGGGCCATTGGATCAGTCTGCAAATATTGAGAGACCGGTAGTGTACCCAAGAAGATGACAGCGGAACATCATTCCGCAGTTTGCCGGGTATTCTGAGCGAACGGCGACCCGGCTTCGCGGGTTCAGGCGGCTTTGGGTTCCACCCAGGCTTTGGGCAGCGGGTGGTGCAGGTTACGGTGGAGGAGGATGGCTGGCGCATCGACCCGGGGACAAACGCGGCGTGGCCCGATGCTGGCAAAGCCGAGTTCGCGTTCGTAGTAGCGGCTATGGCGCGGGTTGACTTCGACCACGGCATCGGTCGCCCCAAGCTGCGAGCGGGTGAAGTGATAGGCGGCACGGAAAAATGAGTCGAGAAGCTTTGGCGATCTGAACTCCGGATCAACCGCGAAGCGCGAAAATTCGCAAATTTTGACCTGCTTGGCGCGGAGTTCGGAAATCTCTTTTGGATAAAGTGATTCGCAGAGCAGGCCATGTTCGTTGTCTCGCGAAAGGGTCAATGTCGCGGCGAGCTCGCCATTCTGCCAGGCCACCAAGGTCGCTCGATCAGAGCTGCGGAGCAGCGCAAGGGGATGCTGAGGGGGGGTAGTCAGGTAGCCGCGCCAGGCATACATGCGACGAACCAGATGATCTGAAGCCAGTAGGTCGTGTTGCTCCATTGCTCGACGGATGATGAAACCGGTGGACTTGAATACGAATGTCGATGACGGCTTTTCCTTGCTGAGGATTTGGTTTGCGGAAAAGCAATGGGTGGATGCACTTGGCATGGCGCTGATTCTATGTGGGGCTGGGTTTGCGATCAACCAGCAATTACATTTAACGTTGGCGGAAGTTCTGCAATTGGCTTGGGTGATGGCGCTTTTTCGGTTGAAAGCGCATTGATATCGCCGCACAGCTCGCCGCCTTCGTCGATGACTAGTTTGCCATAGCGAATCTTGCCGCTGACGCGGCCGGTCGCGTGAATGATGAGCTGCGACCTGGCAATGAGTTCGCCTTCAAAGCTGCCGTGAATTTCGGCGATATCAATGCTTACCTTGCCAATAAAAGCGCCTTTGTCGGCGATTCGGATGACCCGGCTATCCATTGTCGCTTCAACCCGGCCTTCGACAACGAGTGTGTCGCAATCGAGAATTTCGGCCCCTTTCAGTTTCACATCTGAACCAACGATGAGTCGCGAGCCGATGGTGTTGTCGCTGGTCGGTGGTAGCTCGGCAGCGACCGGCGGGTTTGCTGCCGGAGCCTTGTTGTCGGGCGCAACTTGTTTGCTGCTAAGGTCTGTGTCCGTACTGGTGCCACCAAACACACTCCGTACATCCTTGCGAGTAATGGGTTCGTTGCGATTGCTAAGGCTGGATTTGCTGAACATGCGATCTCCTTGGGGGTGAAATTATTCTGGCAGTGAGACAGGCTTAGCGATAAGTGTTCCAGGTTCACAAAAATCAAATAGAAACATCGGGATAGAAAAAATATTTGAAATTTTGCACGTACGAAAATGCATACTTTGTCGCTAAAAAGAGACGGAAATTTTGGGGGCTTCACGCAGACCATAGGCGGGTGGGGTAATGCGCCCGTCGCTATTTAGCGACATTTTTATAAGCTATTGAATTTAAATGTAATTAAATTTCAAATTACCGGTTTTTGGCGCATTGGAGGCGATAATTTTTCTTATCGGCCTGTTTGCTACGGTCTACACTGCAATTTTTGCCAAAACCCCATCCATGATTCGAATCTCTTTTCGTCAAGGCATGCTCTCTGGTTTTGCCGTGATCGTTTTACTTTTGGGCGGTGCGGCGCTGCATGGCTGGCTGGTGGTTGAACGGCTCCTCGTACAGAGCCGGCAGGGCAGCGAACGCGCCATTGCGTTGATGGCCTCGATCCAGGAACTCAGTGAACGAACCATCGACATCGAGCGGAGCGCCCGGCAGTACCTGATTCTTGATGACCCGATGTTTCGCCAGCACTTTGATGAGCATCTGGCGCGCTCACTGGTGGTCGTTGATCGCCTCGATGCCGTTTCGGCCGAACCGGTCATACCCTTGCTGGCCGGTTGGCGCATGGTGGCCGAGGCGGTGCGTAGCGGCCTCGATCAGCGCATTGGCAAGGCCGAACTGGGGCCGCTGTTGGGACGGCTGGTCGAGTTGAACACCTTGATCAAGCAGTCCGGGCAGCATTGGGTGGAAGCGCAGAACACCCGGATTCTTGATGATTTGGAGGCGAATCGTCTGTTGCTGGGCGGACAGATCATGCTGGCGCTACTCGGCGCTGTTATCGTTGCGTTGGCCATCGGCTGGTGGCTGGTACGGCCGGTGCGGCAGCTTGAGGTGGCTATTTCACGTCTGGGAGCCAGTCGCTTTGATGAAGCAGTCAAGGTCGGCGGTCCGGTCGATCTGCGTCATCTGGGCAAGCGCCTGGATTGGCTGCGTCTGCGTCTGGGCGAATTGGAGAGTGATCGGGAGCGCGCCTTGCGCCATGTCTCGCATGAACTCAAAACGCCGTTAACTGCCTTGAAAGAGGGCGTTGCCTTGCTGCGGGATGAAGTGCCCGGGCCGCTTGCGGTCAACCAGCGTGAGGTCGTTGAAATTCTTGAACACAACGTTGCCGGTTTGCAGGTGCAGATTGAAAGCCTGCTCAGCTTGAATGCGGCGGCTTTTGAGGCGCGGTGCCTGAATGTTGAGCCGATTGGCTTGCTCAAATTGCTGCGCAGCGTTGTGCAGCGCCATGAGCTGCACGCCCAGGCCAGACAACTCACCATCGCGATAAATGCCCCGGAGCTCGCCGTCAGGGTTGATATCGAAAAAATGACAGTTATTCTGGACAATCTCTTGTCGAATGCTATTGATTTCAGCCCGAACGGCGCCGAAATAGCGCTTGTGGCAAGTCATGGTGAGCATGGCGTGTCTGTTGAATGTATTGACCAGGGGCCAGGCGTCGCGCCAGAAGATATGCAGCGGATATTTGATCCCTTTTATCAAGGCAACCGGCATGCGCCTTGTCCCCGTCGGGGCAGTGGTGTCGGGCTTTCCATCGTGCGGGAACTGGTCCGTGCGATGGGCGGTGTCGTGGCGCTGCTGCCGAGTGAAAAAGGGGCGCATTTCTGTGTGGAAATACCTGATGAGAAATAAGTCGGTAAAACAAGCCTTCTCTAACGCGCGATGGCTGCGCTCGATGGCGTTCGCCATACCGATCTTTTGGCTCGGCGGCTGTGCCTTGAAGCCAGTCGAAGGCCTTGCTGAACTGGATGTCGTGGCACCCGCACCGATGCCGCCACTCAGCTATTACCAGCTGCTGTCGCGGATGACCACGGCCGAGTTGGGGCGTGAGCGGATGGTGCTCGCTGCCCTGCCGCGTTCGCCTAACACGCAATTACGCCTTGCCATCTTGCTCGGCTATCCGCGCGCCCAGCCGGACCTTGTCCGGGCCATGCTGCAGCTTGATGCGGTGCTGAAATCAACTGATCCCGCAGCGATTGTGCTACAGCCGCTGGCCCGTCTGCTGGCTGACAACTATGCCGAGCGCCAGAAAATGGATGCGCATCTTGATCGTCAGGGGCTGCAATTGAAGGAGAGCCAGCGCAAGGCGGCTGAGTTGCAACAGAAAATTGAAGGTCTGGCCGATATTGAGCGGACCTTGCCCCAGCGCCCCCGGGCCATCCGTCCAGTCAAACCGGGCAGCGCACGATGAGTGGCCTAGTGGGAAATAGTGCGGGAAATGGCGCCCATGTTCTGATCATCGATGATGACCCGGATATTCTGAAACTGCTCTCGATGCGGCTGCGGGCCAGAGGTTTCCGGGTTAGCGCTGCCAGTTCGGCGGAGGAGGGGCTGGCGAAAATTACGATTGATCCGCCGCGTCTTGTCGTCAGCGACATCTGCCTGCCCGGGCGCGATGGTCTGGCTCTGTTTGAAGAATTGCGCAGTACGCGGCCAAGTTTGCCGGTGATCCTGCTCACCGCGCACGGGACGATCCCCGATGCGGTCGACGCAACTTCCAAGGGCGTTTTTGGCTATTTGACCAAGCCTTTCGATAGCCAGTTACTGCTTCAAAAAATCGATCAGGCTCTGCAGCTCTCCGCCCCGAGCCAGGCGGTCAATGCAGGTTTTTCGGGGGCGAGCCTAAATGTGAAAGAAAAATGGCTGGCCGGCGTTATTTTTCGCAGTAGCCGGATGGCTCATTTAATGGCCGAAGCCCGTATGGTCGCCGCTTCGGATGCCAGTGTGCTGATTCGCGGCGAAAGCGGTTCCGGCAAGGACCTTGTTGCCAATGCCATACATGCGCTGAGCAGGCGCAAGAAGGGCCCTTTCATAAAAATGAACTGCGCTGCGCTCAATGAATCGCTGTGCGAAAGCG
>CAZLPR010000177.1:0-4897 GCA_964561415.1 uncultured Dechloromonas sp.
CGCCGCTGCTTCATCGCTGCCGAGCAGCTTTGCGAGCTGGGCGCGCAAGCTGCGGCGTTGAGTAACCAGAACAAGCATTGCGGAAGGTTGCCGGCGCTGGCGGCGATTCAACAAGATGACGCCAAGAAGAAGGGTCGCACTTCCTAGCGCAGCGATTAAATACCAGCTCATACCGGCCTCACTGCGTCAGCATTTGCCCGCTGCCTTGAGCAGCGCATTGCAAGAACCACCGGCCGCTCCGGTGCTTGGTGCTGGCTTGCCGGCCTTGCCGACTTCGGTGCAGATCGGGTCGGATACTTGGCGGCCCATGTATGAAACCGTGCCGGTAACGTAGCAGCTATATCGTTTGCCGGTGTTTGTTTTCACCGAATAGCTGGACTTGATTCCATCATCCACGCGGTCAGAAACAGTGAAGGCACCTTTTGCCAGGCCAAGAGCTGTCGCCGTGTTTTGTTCGATGGCGTCGTTACTCACGGCCACCGAGGCACACCCAGCAGCCAGGGCCGCCAGTGCGGCCACGGATACGAGAAAGGTACGACGAATGAATGTTTGCTTCATAGAGATTCCTTGTTAACGGTTAGTGGTGTTATCTGCAATGGTCAGGCGCGAAACGTAGTCTTTTAACTTCATAAACGCGCTGATTCTTTTGCCTGGTTTGTTGATGGCACATAGCGCCACACTTCGCTGATGATCGGCCCATGCGAATAGGTCTTTCTCTGAAGCCGGTGGCACCGAGTGCATGGCCTGGTCGATCCAGCACATCGTTGCGTGCGTGCTATCGCCCAGCGCCGCATTGCTGCGCCTGAGTCGAAGGCTGGCGGCCAGGCTTTCAGCTTCGCCGGGTGCAACAAGACGCCAGTAACCTACCGCGAACGTGTCAGCCAGGGCCTCGCGCCAAATCTTTGTCGTGTTTTCTTCGGTCGCAGCCAAATATGATTGCAAGTCACTGACGCCTTTGGCATCAATTGGTGCGATTGAGTGAACTCTTACAGCGTGTTCGCCGAAGTTCGGGAGGTCGCGCAAACCATCGAGACAATGCCCGAATTCATGCATCATCACGCCCTGAATCCACAACTCTTGATTCTGCTTTCCGGCAGGATCGAAACTGCGCAAAACATTGTCTCGGTACATGCTTAATGCACAGTATCCGGGACTAAGAGACATTGACGCCACGGAAGAGCTTGGCAAATTGACCGTTGTTGATGCCCAACTGTCATTGGCATCACCAAGCACCACTTCAACATCAAAATTCTTGCGAGCAAATGCGCGCAACATCGGAAAGCCTTGCGGATCGGCAACAAAGGCCATCCGGTCTACATTGAACCGATGAATCGAAAACGACTGTGTAGCCATGCCAACGGCCAGTGTGATTATCACGGTCAGGAGTGGCACCAGGAGCGCGCAAGCACCCATCACAAAGGGGCGCTCCCACCGCCCGAGATTCGCCGAATTGCCGGGTTGCAGCCAGGCGCGGCGACTTGCCCAGGTTGCGCCGGCAACGGCCATCAGCCCGAGCGCGGCAGCGATAAACCACCAATCCATCGAGATAGCCCGGCAGGCAAGAGTTACGACCGCTACGCAGGCAGTCCACACCAAGGGATAGAGGAATTCCGACCAAGTGGCGTCACTGTCAATGCATAGCGCAAGACTGGCCCGCAGCTCGCCCAGCTCGACGCTAGAGATATGACCAGCGGCCGCGAGGCCAACCAGATAGGAATCAATTGATTTTGTCCAACCGGCCGTTTTACGCAAGGCGGCAGACTTCAAGCGTTCCAGCCATTCGCTACCGAGCGGATCGGTTTGCGCGGCAGCACTGATTTTATCGAAGAGCGTAGTCACGCTTTCCGCATGGTTGTACTTCTTCCTGGTGGATTTGCCGCGCATCGCCATGTTAAGCACCCCGCTGGCCGAGCGCCTTTTCAATCTTCTTATCGGTCTTGTACTGACTCAGGGAATACACCGCCCAAATGGTCGCGGGAAGCCAACCAATCACGGTTATTTGCAGAGCAAGGCAGATGATTCCAGCAATGGGCTTACCAATCGTGAAGAAGGTCAGCCAGGGCAGTATGAGAGCAATTAGCAAACGCATAGAGAGTTCCTTTCGTTAGTTGGTGAGGGGAGATACAAAAACCATTTCGACTTCAACGCGCTGGTTTTCATGCCGTCCTTCTGGCGTCGAATTGTCGGCAATGAAATCGGCCGCCGATGCAAAGTTAACGACTACCTTCAAAGGTGAAACACCGCGAGCGATCAAGTAAGAACGCGCCGAAAGGGCGCGGGCCAAGGCCAGTGATTCATCCTTGGCGCTGGGCTTGTTTGTGCTGGTACGTCCCCGGATCGTTACCAGTGCCGCGCCCTTGGCATCGGCCAAGCGCACTGCCTGGTCAGCATCGGGATTGAAGGCGGCGCTGCTGTCAGGGAAGGACACAATGACGGCCGCTGAAATCGGCGTGCCAAATGAGCTAAACGAGTCGGAAGGTGCGGCGGCCTTCGCTGCAACCAGCGGCATAGTCGCCGCGTCGGTGGCAAGCGCTGCTTGCGACAGAGGAAAGGCGGCCAGGAAGAACGCCAGGGAGATGAATTTGCGCATGAAAAGCTCCAATCAAAAAAAGAGGTATCCGGCCTTGCTCATCGGGATGCGGATCAAGCACAGCGCGAACAAGTGAATGGGGTAATAGGCATAGAAGACCCAGCGCAGCCGAGGCATGCGCAGATCGAACAAGGAGGCCACCAGAACAGCCGGAAGGGCCACGAGCGCCCAAAGATTGCTACTGATGAACCAAAGCGCAGCCAGGGCCGAGAGCGCGAGCGCCAAGGGCATAGCGCCCGGTCGCTTGCAGTACCACCAGGCAGCGATGCCGAAAGCCAGTGCCGGCCACCAGTATTCGACGTTTGCACCAGCGACCAGGAACACGGCGGCCGCAGCCGCGTAGCTGCCAATCGTGCGGCGATCAATCAAGTTGAGCGTGGCAGTTAAGGCCAGTAGCGCAAACATGATGTTTAGCGGGCGCAGGGCCGCATCGATGCCGCCCATGACGGCGAATGCTGGCATTGCCAGGACGCCGAAGAGCGCAAGCCGTTTCATGGTGCGCAGGTACGCGCCATGTTCCAGAACGCCAGGCCGCGCCAGGTTGTACGCCAGGGCGAAAACGAACAGTGGCATAGCAACGCGGCCCGCTGCGAATGCAGCATCATTGGTGCCGTTGAACAAAAACTTGTTGACGTGATCGACCGTCATCAGCACCAGGGCCAGCCACTTCAACGCCTCAAGCGAACCATCCGAAACAGCCAAGCGCGGCAACGAAAACTTGTTCAGCATGCGGGTCATTTCCTGCCACCGCGAATCGCGTAGGCCCGCAGGACGATGAACGCGACATAGAGCGACGGAATCGCCAGGACGATAGCGCCCAGCGTGCCGAGCCAGGTCGGCAAAAGCCAGAGCACCAGGGCTACCAGGAACACCGGGCCAAGGCCCAAAAGAAGAAAATCCTTGTTGCATTTGGCTTGGGACTCTGCCCAGCGGCAATAGGCTTGCATAAGCCCTTTAGCCGCTAAAGTTGGTGTTTGTTTCATGGTTGCCCATTAGTGATGAGTTTGCGCGGGACATACCCCGATGTATTCCAGGCGACTGTTTTTGCCGGCTGCACTTGGGATACCACTGATGCGGCCGTTGTCGGGGCAGTCGGGGTCGAAGCCGGCATGCCGGGCTTGGTCACGTCATACGTCGCAAAGCGGACGGCTAACCAATCGGCCCACTTGACGGCTTTTCTCATCAAGTCGGCGCGATACACCACGTTGTATTTATATGTCCGTGAATGGTAATTGGCGGCCCGTGTCCACAAATCACCTGAATCATTGCGGATATGTTGCCGGAGTCGCCATGCAGCCAGCTCGAATGAATAGCAGCCGCTGGCTGCTACATCGTTCGGTGTAATTCCATACCGTGACAACTCAGATAGATATGACGTATTGAACTGCATGGGGCCAACGTCATGCGTCCCGTTGCTGTTCTTAACCCACTGACCAGGCTTGCCGCCCTCTTTCTCAGCCACAGCGAGCACTATGTTTGCTGGTACTTCGTATTTCACGGCCGCTGAAATCGAGCAAACAACACGCTCTTGTATTTGTGGCGGGAGATCGAGAAACGGCATGGCTGGCGTCCTTTTAGTTGCCGTAGTCGCTACGGCGGCGTGCTTCGTCTTCGGCAGCAATGCGAGCGTTGTATTCGGCTAGCGCCCGGTCATAGTCTTTTGATTCAACCCAATATCCGCCGCGCTCCGGGATTCCCACATAACGAGGAATCGTCCCGCCAAAGTCTGTATATGAATGGCCCGTGTAGGCCGAGCAATAACTTGGCATTTGATTGCTGATGAATGTTCGCCCGTCGTCCCAGTTGTTCCACGACAGCAGCACGGTATTCAATGAAGCGGGGTCACATCGTCCTGCGCCGTTCGCCATCGCGCTAACCAGGGATTGCATCTGCGGGGTTTGATTCGCCACCGGGCACAGATTTAGAAAATTCAGACGACCCCTGATCGTGTCGCTAAGTTTTCGGTGCGAAATGCTGAAATATCGGCGTAGCGACGGCATGCATTCGCTTGGCCTTGTCCCTGTTGCCAGGCATAGGACGGCTTCGCATGCCAGCCGAGTGTCCCCCGTGAGAACGTCTTGCGCGTTGGCCGGCATCGCTGTGGTGAGCGCCGAGGCCGCAAAGGCAAATGACGCGAGAATGTTTTTTCGTTGCATAGGTAATACTCCTTTGAAATTACGAGGTTTTGGAATCGCGGTCACGGAAGGCCGCCACTTCTGATTCGGCATCAGCCGATTTCTCCGCTCCAGCCGAAAGACTGTTGTCATCGAAAGTCGCGGACGGGGTGCTTGCGCCTGCTTCGGCGTC
>CAZLPR010000178.1:0-4867 GCA_964561415.1 uncultured Dechloromonas sp.
CAGACGGTAGAACAGATCCTCGCGGAAGCGGCCGCTGCGGACATCGGCTTCCAGATCGCGATTGGTCGCGGCGATGATGCGGACATCGACGGTCAGCGACCGATTGCTGCCCAATGGGCGGAACTCGCCTTCCTGCAGCACGCGGAGCAGTTTGGCCTGGAAAGCCGGGCTGGTTTCGCCGATTTCGTCGAGAAACAGCGTGCCGCCATCGGCTTGCTGAAAGAGCCCGACCCGATCTTCGACGGCACCGGTGAAAGCGCCGCGCTTGTAGCCGAAGAGTTCGGATTCGAGCAGCGTGTCGGGCAGCGCCGCGCAGTTCTCGGTAATGAAAGCCTTGCTGGCGCGCGGGCTCTCGTAATGGATGGCGCGGGCGACCATCTCCTTGCCGCTGCCCGATTCGCCGGTCACCATTACCGACAGATCGAACGGGGCGATGCGCTCGATCAGTTCGCAAATGCGGTTCAGCGGACTGCCCGGGGCGCGGATGATGCCAGCCAGGCCAAGGGCATGGCGGGCCTTCTCGAACTTGCTCTCGACCCGCTTTTTCAGCACCGGCTCGGCGGTGCGCAAATCGAGCGACAGACGCTGGTTTTCCAGTTGCAGGCGCCAGACTTCGGCGGCGCGTTGCAGGGTCAGCAGCAATTGTTCCGGCTGCCAGGGCTTCAGCAGGTATTGCCAGATGCCGGCCTCATTGACGCCGCTGATGATGTCCTCGGCGTCGGTATGGCCGGACAGGATGATCCGCACCATGTCCGGCCACAGGTGGCGCACTTCGGTCAGGAACTGGACGCCGGTCGTGCCCGGCATGCGTTGATCGCAGAGGACAACCTGGATGGCTGCGGTCGACTGCTCTTTTTGCAGGATTTCCATGCCCTCGGCGGCGCTGGAAGCGCAATAGACCTCGAAATCCTCCTCCAGCGTGCGGCGCAAGGCTTCCTGCGAGCGCACTTCGTCATCGATGACCAGGATGGCGGGGAGGCGGCGCAGGATGGCGGGCTTCATGCGGGAACTTTCCAGTCGAGATCGCGGTGGCGGGCGAGGTGGCGCGGCGTCCAGGAATGCGGCGTCCGCAACACGAAATGATAGCGCGCGACGTGGTAGGACGGGTCGAAGCCATAGAAATTGCGCCGCATTTCCTGCAACTCTTCCTGACGATAGGCGGCCAGCGGCTTGATCGCTTCATCGCTCTGGCGCTTCGCCCGCTTGGCGGCGAGCTGCTCGGTCAGGTTAGGCGCTGCGGCCAGTTCGGCGGCGCGACGGGCAACATCAACGGCAAAGCCGGGGCCGGGCAGGCAGGCATCGTAAAAGCCGAGTTTGACGGCTTCCGGCGCCGTCATCGGCAAGCGGTGGCGCATGATGTTGCGCGCGCCCTCGATGCCGACGCGGGGCGGCAGCAGGTAGGTCCAGAATTCCGAACCGTACAGGTTGCCCATATTTTTGTAATGCGGGTTGAGCATGATGCCGTCGCGCGCCCAAACAAGGTCGGCGGCACGGGCAAGAAAACAGCGCCGGCGTTGCCGGCCAGCGCGGCCACGGTCAACTGGCTTTCACAGCACAAAATCGCTTCGGCGAGATCGTCGATGGCGTTGATATTGGCCCAGGATTCGTCGGCCGGGCTTTCCGCCGCCTCGATGGTATTCAGATGCACGCCGTTCGACCAGAAATCACGACCGCCGCGCAGCACGATCACCTTGGTCGGTCGCCTCGTCGCCCACTGAAAAGCCTCGGTCAGGCGTTGGCATTGGCGGGTACTCATCGCGCCGTTATAGAACTCGAAGGCGAGAAAGCCGACGTCACCCGCTTCTTCGTAAGCGATATCCTGCCAGGTTGGGTTGGGCGATTTCTCGTAACCCGCCAGCGTTAGTTCAGGCAGCGCCTGGGCTGCCGGCAAGGCCAACGTTGCCGGCAGCTTGATGCCGCCGGCGACTTTGACATGACCGATCCACACGGCGCCATCTTTCGTCGCCCGGCAGATCGCCGTTTCCCGACGGCCGAGCAGTTCCCCTGGCTCGCCGCGCAAACCGGCCTCGGGCCAGGCGTCGAATAAATGACAGGGCTGACCGAAGAGTTGATCGGCGACACCGGGGAAACCGTCGGCCGCGTTCAGCCGGGCGAGAATTTCCACGCTCGTCAATGCCGCCCAGTCAATGCCGCGATCGGCCTGCCGCATCAAGGCGTGGGCTTTTCCAGCTACCCGTTGCGGCGCAAATTTGCCGCTGCAATAGCGGTCGACCGCAGTCATCACCGCGAAAACCGCAGCTTCGGTCACTTCATTGCGATAAATCGACGATTTCAGCCCTGTACGCAGGGGAAATGTCGCCGACGCCCAAACCGGGCCGGCGTCCATCTCGGCTTCGGCCTGCAACACGGTCACGCCCCATGCCGGCAAGCCTTGCTGAATCGCCCAGTCCAGCGCCGACGGCCCGCGATCACCGGGAATGCCGGGATGCACAACCAGGCAGACATGCCGCGACCAGATCGACTCGGGAATCGCCCGCTTCAGGAAAGGCGCCACAATCAGGTCGGGCGCGAAGAGCGCCACCGCCTCTTCATTGACCGCATCGGCAATGTCGAATTCGATGCTGATTTCGTGGCCGCGCTGGCTCAATTCGCAAAAAAGGCGCTGGGCGAGGCTGTTGAAGCTGTGCGTAATGAATAAAAGGCGCATACCGATCGGGTTTCTTCAGGCTATGCCAGAAACCTGCCCACTGGCAGGGCAAGGCTTCTCGGGGGATGATTTTGCATTTAGCATCAACCTATGGCTTTCTGGGTATTTTTCAGTTGACGGGATATGGCTACGATGGTGTTCAAGAATAAATAACCGGGGGTATCCGAATCATGCAAACACAACGCAAAGCCGCCAAGCCGCAGCGCGCAGCCCTTCGTCTGGCACGACCGGAATTCACCGCCGCCGTCCGCTACCTCGATGGGCGCCGCGATATCTTTCGCGTCGTCAATGCCGACGACATAGCCGATGCCCGGGTGCTGGTGCTGTCCGAATTGGGTAAAGTACAAAGTCTGGTCATCGCGTTGCGCCATTGAGTTCATCTCAACAAATACGCGGCAACTGCTCGCCGGAAAGCCAATCGACAATGCGCTTGCCGCCGAAGCCGGTAGTCATTTGAACAAAATGGTGGGCATCGGCGTGCACCGTGCCGATGATCGCCGCTTGCGCGCCCAGCGGATGAGCCCGCATTGCGGCCAATAGCGATTGGGCATCATTTTCAGCGCAAATCGCCACCAATTTTCCTTCGTTGGCGACATAAAGCGGGTCGAGGCCGAGAAATTCACAGGCTGCCGCCACGGCGGGATTCACCGGTAGAGCTTTTTCCTGCAGCATCATGCCGACCCCGGATTGCTCGGCGATTTCGTTCAGCGTCGTCGCCAAGCCGCCGCGCGTTGGGTCGCGCAACACATGCAATTCGGCACCACTGGCCTGCATCGCCGCAATCAATTCATGCAGCGCCGCCGAATCGGAAACGATGGGCGACTCAAAGCCCAGGCTCTCACGGACCGCCATAATCGCCATGCCGTGATCGCCCAGCGTGCCGGAGAGCAGAATTGCATCACCGGGTCTGGCATTGCGCCCGGAGAGTTCCCGCCCGGGCGCCACGACACCGACGCCGGTGGTGGTAATGAAAACGCCGTCACCCTTGCCGCGTTCGACGACCTTGGTGTCACCGGTCACAACCGGCACCCCGGCAGCTTGCGCGGCGCTCGCCATGCTTTGCACGATGCGCGCCAGATCGGCGAGCTTAAAGCCTTCTTCCAGGATAAAAGCTGCCGAAAGCCACAAAGGCGTCGCCCCCATCACCGCCACGTCGTTCAGCGTGCCATGCACCGCCAGGCTGCCGATATCGCCACCGGGGAAAAATAGCGGCGACACCACATGGCTATCCGTCGCTATCACCAACCGACCTTCGCCTTGCGCCGGCAACAAGGCGCCATCGTCGCCCTGCGCCAGATAGTCATTGCCCAGGTAACGGGCGAACAACTCGCCGATCAGTTGCGCCATCGCCCGGCCACCGGCGCCATGCGCCATTTCGACCTGGCCATGCTTGATATCGAGCGGTCGAACATAGTTTTTGCGAAGTTCAGTCATCAACGGGACTTTCTATCGAACAACGGAGACGCAGAGGAAATCTGAAAAATACGGTCCCTCCGCGAGTCAGGATTTCCATCACGCCACATCCTTGTAGCGTCCATAAGTGTAGTGCGCGGCGCAGGCGCCTTCGGAGGAAACCATGCAGGAACCGACCGGATTTTCCGGCGTGCACACGGTGCCGAACAGTTTGCAGTCTTGCGGCCGTTTGACGCCGCGCAGGATGGCGCCGCATTCGCAAGCCTTGTGATCGGGCACGGGCCGATAAGTCAGATTAAAGCGCTTTTCGGCATCAAATTCGGCGAACTGGCGGCGAATGCGCAGTGCCGAATAAGGCAACACATTGAGGCCGCGCCATTCGAAATTCTTGCGCATTTCAAACACTTCGCCAACCAGTTGCTGCGCCTTCAGGTTGCCGTTGCGGTCGACGGCTCGCGAGAACTCGTTTTCGACCTCGGCCCGGCCTTCGTTGACCTGACGGATCAACATGCGGATGGCCAGCATCACATCGAGCGGTTCAAAGCCGGCAATGACCACCGGCTTCCTGTATTCCTCGGCAAAAAACTCATACGGTCGACTGCCGATAATGGTCGAAACATGCGCCGGGCCGATGAAGCCGTCAAGCGGCACGGTGCCCCACTGGCGGACTTCCGGCGATTCGAGAATGCTGGAAATGGCCGACGGCGTCAGCACATGGCAGCAGAGCACGGAAAAGTTGCCCAGGCCGAGAGCGGCCGCCTGCTTGATGGCGACGGCCGTCGGCGG
>CAZLPR010000179.1:0-1913 GCA_964561415.1 uncultured Dechloromonas sp.
TCGAGAAGGCGCTGGCCGCTGCTTTGCTCGATGCGGGCTGCGGCGACCTGGCCGCTGGCGTCGAGAATGAGCAGCACGAGGGCTTCACCTTCGATGCCCTGGGCAATGGCGGCGAGGGGGTAAAACTCCTGGCGTTGATGTTGTTGGCGGAATTGCTGGCGGATTTCCTCTTGCCAGCTGCGCTTGCCGCCCGCTGCGGTCAACACGGTTTTAGCCGGCAATTTTGCCTTGCCGGATGTTTTGGGCGGCTCGGCTTCGCTTAGCGCTAACGGGATGGGAGCCGGCAAACTGGCGGGTATGCGTAGTTCAGCCTGTAACGCCGGCGGTGGCGGCACCGGGGTTGGCGCGGAGGCAAGCAGGTTCTGCAGAAAAGGGGCTAGATGCAGGAGCAGTGAAAATGCCAGGGCGAGCGTTAGCCGATATTCTGTTCGGGTCATGAGAAAATGCGGGCTGGCCTGAGGGATGGGAGTATTGATGAAGCGAGCAATGAAAGCGTCAGTGAGAAATCAATTGGCTGCAATGATAATCGGGATGGCTCTGGTCTGGCCGCTGGCGAATCTGGCTTGGGCCGATGAGCCGTCGGCTTTGCCCAGTCCGACAAGCTTTGTCGTCAATATGGAACTGGGCAATCTGGGTCAGGCCGAAGCCTGGCTGGATGGCGGTTTGCCGCCTGACTTCATGGGCAGCCGGATTGGCTCCGGCCTGATGATCGGCGCCTGGGAGGGCAATCTCGATCTGATGCGCCTGTTTCTGGCGCGCGGCGCTGATATCAACCGGATGAACGACAAAGGTGAGTCAGCCATTGCCCTTGCCGCCTGGCGCGGCCATCTAAATATTGTCAAATGGCTGGTTGACCGCAGCGCTCGCATCAATGCGCCGAATCGGCATTGGTCGGCGCTGCATTACGCGGTTTTCGCCGGGCAGACTGAAGTGGCCGACTATCTGATGGCTCAGGGGGCCGATATTCAGGCGCAAACGACCAATGGTTCAACGGCCTTGATGATGGCGATTTATGAAGGCCGCGAAGATCTGGCGCGCAAGCTGATTGAGAAAGGCGCCGACCGGTCGCCGAAAAATGATTGGGGTGACGGTGCTTTGGAGTGGGCGATGCGCTTCAATCATCTGAACATTGCGCGCATGGTGAGCAATCCTGAAGAGTTCAATATTGCCGTCAGCCAGCCCAAGGAAAAATGGGGTGAGCCGCAGCGTTCGTTCAGTATGTCGAAAGAGTTGGAAACACTGCTTGGCATGCGCGAAATACTTGTTCAGCGAGGCTTGTCGATTGAGGCAATCGACAAGCGGATTGCCACCGAGCGCGTGCGTATCGTGCGCAGCGAACTCGACCGCCAGCCCTCGGCAACGCGAGCGGCGACGCTGGAAGTCAGTGCCAGCCGGAAAAATCCGCAGGTACAGTCGACGCAGATTATTTACGACAGCAAGGGGAAAGCGGCCGGCTTCAAAGTGCCGCCGGCGACCTACAGCGGGAAACCCAAGATGCCGATCAAGCGGCCGGTTAAAAACTACTGATTGAGGCGTGGCCGTCGGGTGCCCAGGCATTCCTCAATCGCCGCCGGCTGGCTAATTAACCGTCATTACCGCCTTGACCAGTTCGGCCAGCGTGCGGACGCCCATTTTTTCCATGACGCGGGCGCGGTGGGCTTCGACGGTTTTCATGCTGATGTCGAGTTCGTCGGCGATCTGCTTGTTTAGTTTGCCGACGACGACCAGTTTCATTACTTCCGTTTCGCGCTGGGTGAGCTGTTTCAGGCGATGGGAAATGGCGTTGTCGCGCTCGCGGCGGGTGGCGATTTCCTGATCACGTTCGAGGGCGCGGACGATGCGCGAGAGCAGTTCTTCGTTGTGAAATGGTTTCTCGATGAAATCGCAGGCGCCGCGTTGCAGGGCGGCGACGG
>CAZLPR010000179.1:1923-4866 GCA_964561415.1 uncultured Dechloromonas sp.
ATCGGCACGTCGCCGTGGCCGGTGACAAAAATGATCGGCAGCTGCGAGCCGAGATCGTCCAGCTTTTCATGCAATTCGAGGCCGCTCATTTCCGGCATGCGAACGTCGAGCACCAGGCAGCCGCGCATGTCGTTGTGCCAGGCGTTGAGGAAGCTCTCGGCGGAGTCGAAGCAGTTCACCTGATAGCCTTCGCCTTCGAGCAGCCAGTTCATTGAATCGCGCATCGCTTCGTCGTCATCGACGACGAAAATTTTCGGTGTCATTTCAATCTTCCTTTTCTTCTATCGGCACGGTGAAGCGAAAGATGGTGCCACATTCGCGCCCGGCTTCGACCCACAGCCGGCCTTGGTGAAATTCGATAATCGAGCGGCAGATGGCGAGCCCGATGCCCATGCCATCCTGCTTGGTGGTGTAAAACGGCGTAAAAATTCTTTCGACATCTTCTTCGGCCAGCCCGTGGCCCTGGTCGGCGACGGCGATTTCCAGCATGCGTTCGTCGACGACCCGCGCCTGGATGCTCAGATGGCGTCGGTCGAAAGGTACGTTAATCATCGATTCGATGCCGTTTTTTACCAGATTGAGCAGGACTTGCTCGATCATGATGCGGTCAACGACAATTTTGGGCAGATTTTCCGGCATTAACACGCTGATCTGCGTGCCGCTGCGCTGCGCCTGGATGTCGGCAAAGGCGCGCGCTTCGTCGATCAGTTCCGGCAGCGATACCGGCAGGCATTTGGGGTCGCTCTTTTTCACCATGTCGCGCATGCGGCGGATGATTTTGCCGGCGCGCTCGGCCTGATCGCTGGCTTTTTGCATGGCGGCGAGCAGGTCTTCAAAGCGGTAGTTGCCGGCCTGCATGCGCTTGATGCAACCGGCGCAGTAATTGGCGATGGCCGATAGCGGCTGGTTCAGTTCGTGGGCCAGCGAGGAGGCCATTTCGCCCATGGTGATCAGGCGCGAGGTTTGTTCGAGACGTTTTTGTTGTTGCAGATTGATTTCGTCGATGTGCTTCTGGTTGGTGATGTCAGCGGCGATCTGGACGCGCACGGTGCGGCCGTCGGTCCAGCGAATGGCACGTTCATGCAGGTGATACCAGTGGCCGGAAAGCGTGTGCTGCAGTTCGCCGTCGAAAACTTCGCAAGGCAGGTCGTCGGCGCCGAGTTTGCCCGGATCGACCAGCAAGGTTTCAGGCGCTGGCCGGCAGGCGGCGGTGATCAGCGCCGAATTTTGGCCAACGCTGTTGAAACCAAAAATGCTCTGGAAAGCCTGGTTCGCGAAGAGGATTTCACCGCTCTCGACATCGGCCACGTGCACCGCCGTATCGAGGCCGTCGATGACGGTGACGAAACGTTCGTGGGCGCGTTCCAGCTCGACCCGGGCGCGCTTCGGTTCGGTGATATCGTTCATCGAGGCCATCCAGCCGATTTGCCGGTCGTTGCTGTCGATCAGCGGCGAGAAGTAGAGGCGGACATCGAAGCGCTCGCCACTTTTGCGCATGATGCGCATCTCGAAGCCGCCCGCTTGCCCGGCCAATGCCTGGTCGATGTTGGACTGCAGGCGGTCGAATTCTTCAGCCGGCCAGTAAGGGTAGGGCGGGGCAACGCCGACCAGTTCGCCTTCGTCGAAACCGGTCATGCGGCAAAAGGCGGCATTGACGAAAGTGATGCGGCCCTTCAGATCAATCGCCCGCAAGCCGGTAATCAGCGATTGCGACATGGCGTGCCGGAAGGCGTAGGCGGCGCGCAATTGTTCCTCGGTTGCCGCCCGATGATGGGCGTGGCGACGCAGCTGGACAAGGGTTCCCGTCGCAATCAGGGTGAGGAAAATGATCAGCCCGGCCGGTACGAAAGTCAGCCAGGCGCCGCCGCTGCGGTAAGCGACGATGTTGAGGCCGAGGCGATTGTTCGGCAGATCGAGGCTGATCGTGCCGGAAATTTTGCGGTCGGTCGGTGTGATCGAGCTGTTGCTGAATATTTCGCGCCCCGCGGCGTCGACCACGCTGAGGCTGTAGCGCGTCGTGAACGCGGTCGGCAGCGTCGACCGCAACAGGGTTTCGAGCGACTGAATGGCGATGAAGGCGCCGATGTCGGCGCTCCCTGTCTGGACCGGCAGAATCAGGTCGTTGGCCGGTTGTTGGGCCGCATTCGGGTAGTTTTCCGAGAACAGCGGCCGCAGCGTGCGCAGGGCTTTTTGTAAAGCGAGCAGGCGTGTTGGTTCGAGCTGTTCGCCGACGTAGGTGGCGGTGGTTTCATTGGGCGAAACCCACTCCACCTTGCCGCTGGTGCTGACCCAGACAATGGCTTCGATTTCCGGATTGTCGCGCACGTAACGGCTGGCCCGAACCTGGAAAGCTTCGTAGCTGAGCTGCCTGAATTCCTGCTCGCGGCCGAGCGTGGTGAGGAAATCCTGATGCGCGTGCAGGCGGCTTTCAATGGTGCGCTCGGCCCAGTGCATGTCGCCTTCGAGCGCCGAGCGGGCGGTGTCCAGCTCACGCCACTGAAGCAGCGCAGTGACGACGAGCATGGCGACGGAAAAAATACCGATGGCGACATAAGGCGCAAGCCAGAGCCAGGTCTGTTTGGTGGGGACGGGCGGGGGGCGTAAGAACATTGGGCTATTCTTGGCTTAGGCCGTGCTGTCGGCCATAGGTACTTACCCTATGTCGGCGTGGAGTTTTGCCGGTTTTTTCGGGTTGACCGCAGGAGCCGCGGTTTTTTCGGTGATCGCGCCGCTGCTCACTGCCGCCTTCAATGCAGATTCAGCCAGCTGGCGAGCAGCGGTACGAGAATAGCCGTCAGGGCGCCGTTCAGGCCCATTGCCAGCGCGGCAAAAGCCCCGCTTTGTTCATTGACCTGAAAGGCGCGCGCTGTGCCGATGCCGTGCGAGGCGACGCCGATGGCGAGCGCAATCGCCTCGATCTCCTTGTTGGCATATAGCGTGGCG
>CAZLPR010000180.1:0-4802 GCA_964561415.1 uncultured Dechloromonas sp.
CACGCCATCAACCATACCCAGCACGCGCTCGACTTCACCACCGAAGTCGGCGTGACCCGGGGTATCGACGATGTTGATGTGAACGCCTTCGTACTCGACCGCGGTGTTCTTGGAAAGAATGGTGATGCCGCGCTCGCGTTCCAGGTCGTTGGAGTCCATGACGCACTCGACCATTTGCTGGTGAGCGGCGAAAGTACCTGACTGGCGGAGCAGCTGGTCAACCAGGGTAGTTTTACCGTGGTCAACGTGAGCAATGATGGCGATGTTGCGAATCGGACGAGCGGACATGGGAAGGCCTGAAAAATCAAAGGCGTGATTCTATCATCCCGTGCTGCGCCGCAACATCCCCAAGCGGCTTTTAACCTTCTTTATTACGCATGAAATCAGCGGTATTGAAGAAATTTTCGAGCAGTTTGGCACGAATACTCGCCTCAATCCCGACATCCTCCATCGCCAGCACCATGCAGGCGACCCACTGGTCGCGTTCCTGCACGCCAATCGAAAAAGGCATGTGACGGCCGCGCAGGCGGGGATGGCCGAATTTCTCGACGAACAAATCCGGCCCGCCCAGCCAGCCAGACAAGAACATGTAGAGTTTTTCGCTGGAGCCTTTGAGGTCCGCCGGGTGCATGGCGCGCAATTCGGCGAATTGCGGCACGGTGTCCATCAGCGCATAGAAGCGTTCGCAAAGCTTGGTGACGGTCGCATCGCCACCAATCTTTTCATAAGTTGTCGTGTTGTTTTCCATGATGCTATCGAGTGTTAATTTTTAAACTTTGCGGCCAGGCGCCCGACCGCGCGGTGCGGCCGGCTTTACGGGCTGACGGACCGGGCGTTGCCCAGCGCGTTGCGCCGCCAGCGGTTTTTGAATTTGCCCGGTTTTTAACGGTTGACCGCGACCGGATGAACTTGCCCCGGCGCCGCAGGTACCGGCCGGCTGCCAGGCCGGAATCAGCTGCTTTTTACCGTTGCCGATCAAATCGGCGCGACCCATTTCCTTCAACGCTTCGCGCAGCAATGGCCAGTTGTTGGCGTCGTGATAACGCAGGAAAGCTTTGTGCAGCCTGCGTTGGCGAGCGTTGCGCACGGTCCCGACATGCTCGCCATTGCGCGTCAATTTGCGCAGCGGATTGCGTTCGCTGTGATACATCGTCGTCGCCAGCGCCATCGGCGTCGGCAGGAAGGTTTGTACCTGATCGAGGCGGAAGTTGTTTTTCTTCAACCAGAGCGCCAGATTCAGCATATCTTCATCGGTCGTGCCCGGATGGGCGGCAATGAAGTAAGGAATCAGGTATTGCTCCTTGCCGGCTTCGCGGGAAAAACGATCAAATAGCTGCTTGAAGCGGTCATAAGCGCCCATGCCCGGCTTCATCATTTTTGACAACGGGCCTTCCTCGGTATGTTCCGGCGCAATTTTCAGGTAGCCGCCGACATGGTGCGTCACCAGCTCCTTGATGTATTCCGGCGAGCGCACCGCCAGGTCGTAACGCAGGCCGGAACTGACCAGCACCTTCTTGACGCCCTTCAGGGCGCGCGCCTTGCGGTACAGGGAAATCAATGGCGAGTGATCAGTGCCGAGGTTTTCACAGATGTCCGGATAAACGCAAGACAAGCGACGACAGGCCGACTCGATTTTCTCTTCCTTGCACTTCAGGCGGTACATGTTGGCGGTCGGCCCGCCGAGATCGGAGACGATGCCGGTAAAGCCCGGCGTCTTGTCGCGCATGTCCTCGATTTCGCGGATCACCGAATCTTCCGAACGGCTCTGGATGATTCGTCCCTCATGCTCGGTAATCGAGCAGAAAGTGCAGCCGCCAAAACAGCCGCGCATGATGTTGACCGAGAAACGGATCATTTCCCAGGCGGGAATTTTCGCCTCGCCATAGGCCGGATGCGGCCGCCGGGCATAGGGCAATTCATAGACTCCGTCGAATTCTTCGGTCGACAGCGGAATTGGCGGCGGATTGAGCCAGACATCGCGCTCGCCATGGCCCTGAATCAGGCAGCGCGCATTGCCCGGATTGGACTCCAGGTGGAAAGTGCGCGAAGCGTGGGCGTAAAGGACCGGATCTTCCTTGACCTGCTCGTAAGCCGGCAGGCGAACCGCCACGTTGGCCCGCGCTTTGCGTAGCTTGGCCGTGCGCTCGGCGCGGGAAATAATGCGCACGACGTGTTCGCCGGCCTGGGGTTCTGGTGCGGCCGCGCTGCCGGTGCCGGCCGAGGTGTCGGCATAGGGATCGGCGTGCTGGACGAGCGGACCCGGAGTGTCGACCTCGGTCGAATCCATCACCGACCACTCTGCCGAAGGCAGCCAGCCGCGGGGAACCATGAAGGCCGTACCGCGCAGGTCGCGGATTTCGCTGATTTTTTCGCCCTTGGCCAACCGGTGAGCCAACTCGACCACAGCCCGCTCGGCATTGCCAAAAATCAGCATGTCGGCTTTGGAGTCGGGCAGCACGGAACGGCGTACCTTGTCCGACCAGTAATCGTAGTGGGCAATCCGGCGCAGGCTGGCTTCAATCGAACCGACGATGACATTGCTGCCGGGACAGGCTTCACGGCAGCGCTGGGCGTAAACGGTGACAGCGTGATCCGGGCGCTTGTTGGGTTCGGCATTGGCCGTATAGGCATCGTCGGAGCGTGTTTTACGATCCGAGGTGTAGCGATTCACCATCGAATCCATGTTGCCGGCGGTGATCCCGAAAAACAGGTTCGGCTTGCCCAGACGTTTGAAATCCTTGGCCGAATTCCAGTCCGGCTGGCAGATGATGCCGACGCGGAAACCTTGCGCCTCGAGCAGGCGCCCGACCAGCGCCATGCCGAAGCTGGGATGATCGATATAGGCGTCGCCGGTGACGAGGATTATGTCGCAGGAATCCCAGCCCAAGGTCTCCATTTCCTCACGGGACATAGGCAGAAAGGGGGCCGGGCCAAAGCGGTGAGCCCAGAATTTTCGGTAGCCGAAAAGCGGCGGTGGTGCTTGAGTAATTGAATTCATGCGTTATTTTACCTGAGCAAATCGGTCAACAATAGGCCAGCATCAGTTTCCAACGAGGAGGGATGTTGAGGATTTCCCTAAGAGCGGAAAAGCAAAACAGTTGCTAACGTAGCGACATTTTAAAATCCCCAAGGAAATTCAGTCATGTACAAAAAAATTCTGGTTGCCATCGATGACAGCGAAACTTCCGCCTCGGCGCTGCGCGAAGCGCTGCTCATTGCCAAGGCAAGCAACGCCAAGCTCTACATCGCGCACGTCGCCGACGCCATGTTGATGAGCATGCATGGCCGCACCTTTTCCAGCACCTTGAATATCGAGCACGCGATTGCCGAAATCAGCAGCGCCGGCCGCGCCTTGCTGGACACAGCGATAAAGTCAGCCGAAGGTATCGATGCCGAAGCCCTGCTCCTGGAAACACGCAATCGTCGTATTTCAGAAATTTTGTCGGACAAAGCGAACGAACTTGGCGTGGACCTGATCATCATTGGTCGTCACGGCCAGCGCGGCCTGGCAACGCTGATCCTCGGCTCAACCGCCGAGCAGCTGGCAAAAATCGCCACCGCTTCGGTTTTGCTGGTCAGGAAACACTAAACCCTGAGCTGATATGCCTCCCGGTTCGGCACCGTCGGGAGGTTCTAAACACATGCAGTCCTAAATACGCGGCCCTTAAAGCCGGGCATGATTCTGTGATGCTTTATTCCTGCGTTTTAATATCGCGCCGCCGGGCAGCCAGACGGGCCAGGACGAAACCTTTTATTTCATGAAACGGGATAGGTTTTGAGAAAATCGTCACGTCATCTGGCAGGCCTTGCTGTTCTATCGTGGCCGGATCAATTGAACTGATCACCAGAATGTCGGTGCTTTCAAGTTCCGGCATTTCGCGCAGGCGGCGAATCATTTCGTAGCCATCCATGCCGGGCATCATCAAGTCAGAGATGAGCACATCCGGACAACGCCGACCGACCTCAATCAGTCCCTCAAAGCCATTATTAACAATGCGCAACTTGACGGGAAAACCCCAGCGTTCAATGGTTGACCGGTAAAGCAATTGCATGATTTTGTCGTCTTCAGCAATCAGGATGTCAAGATCGCCGCTTATATTGGCTGAAAAATCGTCATATCTGACACGCAGTTGCAGCGCCGCCTGAATCTCTTTCTCAGGAATTCGCCGATGCCCGCCGGCTGTTTTCCAAGCCTTCAATTCCCCGCGGTCGACCATATTCTGCACCGTCCCCAGGGAAACCCCGAGCCGTTGCGCGACCTGCCGAGTCGTAAAACCGTCATTTTTTTTCATATTCATTACTCTCTTGCCGAATGCCAAAATTATATTCGAGCATTCCGCAAAATCTTAAATTCAAAACATTTATTCGCATCTTTGATCTCAAAATAAGATTTGTCATTTACCGATCACGTTTTACCAAGTTCCCGTAGCCTCCTTGCCGTCATCGCTCACACCGCCCGATGCGAATGCGCCTTGAACGTTATCCGCCTCCTCAACGCGATAGCGCAGCAATATCAAACCGCTATCATTGTCGTCACCCAAAACCTTGAAACAAAAAGCGACCCATGAAAAAGCGATACTGGATCATCCCCCTGCTGGCTTTTCTCGTCGGCCTCGACTGGTACATCCGCGCTCCGGATTCGGCGGCGCGCAATCTGACCAGCGCCATCGAAAGCCAGGGCAGCGCGAAACTGAAGGCTTATCCGTACAAGTTCTGGGTGAGCAAAGTGACGAACGGCACCGCCTACGTCAGCACGCCGCGCAGTTTTGACGTCCCCGCCTTCAAGGCGCTGGCCGTACTTT
>CAZLPR010000181.1:0-4768 GCA_964561415.1 uncultured Dechloromonas sp.
GAGCCGGCACACCATCAGTGGGTGTGCCGTCATGGGAGCACTGAACTTTGCTAGCCAACGTCTCCATTTTAAGCAGGTTATTGGTACGGTCAACCGTGAAACCTTCGTCGAATTGATGGACGATCTGATCCCGTAGATTGCCAAAGGTCAGAGCATCCCAACCTTCATCATCCTCGATAACGCAAGAGTCCATCCGTGATCGAAATCCTCTGGAAGCATGCCAAGTATTACTGGCGTGACTTCGTGATATGGACAAAAGAAAATTTTCGGAATCATGTTCAGGAATTACTCGAAGGATTTGGAAGTAAATTTCAAATCAATTTCTCTTGATTGCTTAAGTTGGGAGAATTGAGCCCCAGATGGGTGTCTGGCTCATCAATGATTTGTGCTTCATCAAAGGTGACGACGGGCCTTTGCTCTGGGGGGCTTGGCCGTTTTTTTCATCAGAAACTGAGCTATCCCACCTTGGTTTGCTCTGTAAATATCGGCATGTGGCTCAGATGGAGAACCAAACGACTCACTGTTTTTTAATTTCTGATTGAAAAATTGATTCAGACAAACTAAATTACCTCGACTTTTTAAAACTGGGAGTTAATCATGGATTTGTCTAATTTATCTATTGCGCAATTGTCTGATTTACAGCAACGGATTCCAGCTGAATTGAAACGCCGCGAAGCGCAGGCAAAAGATCTTGTTTTGAATGAGGTGCGTGCTTTTGCCAAGGCGCGGGGTTATGCCATTGAGGATTTGCTGATGAAGGAGACCAAGGTTAAAGCACCAACCGGTAACAAGGTAAAGGTGAAATATCGTCATCCGCAAAATGTGGCGCTGGAGTGGACCGGTCGTGGTCGCCAGCCAAAATGGGTTGCAGCCTGGATTGAAGCGGGTGGCGTAATCGATGATCTTCTGGTTTGAGCGATGCGTATTCTGCTGAGTAACGATGACGGCTATTTTGCCCCCGGCTTGGCCACCCTGTTTGAGTCTCTTTCTGGTCTGGCGGACACTGTGGTGGTGGCGCCTGAGCAGAATCGTAGCGGGGCGAGTAATTCGTTAACGCTTGACCGGCCTTTGTTTTTGAAAAAGGCTAGTAGTGGCTTTTATTTTGTCAATGGTACACCGACCGATTGTGTGCATCTGGCGGTTACCGGGATGCTGGATGATTTGCCAGATATTATTGTTTCGGGAATTAATCACGGCGCCAATATGGGGGACGATACGATTTATTCCGGGACGGTGGCTGCAGCAACCGAGGGTTTTCTGTTGGGTATTCCGTCAATTGCCATTTCATTGACCAGTTTTGAAGGCAATAACTTCGAGACTGCCGGACGGGTGGCTCGGGAACTGGTTGAGCGTTTTATTCGTGATCCGATCAAGGAGCCGGTATTGTTGAATGTCAATGTGCCGGATATTCCATACACTGAGTTAAAGGGGATGGAAGTCACTCGCTTGGGACGTCGTCACAAAGCCGAATCAGTGGTTAAAATGAATTCGCCGCGTAATGAAACCGTTTATTGGGTTGGGGCGGCAGGGGCAGCGGCTGATGCCGGGCCAGGAACAGATTTCAATGCGGTGGAGCGGGGTTGTGTGTCGATTACGCCATTGCAGATTGATCTGACGCATACGGCACAATTGCCGGCGGTTCGACATTGGATGAAGTGAAAAAATAGTGCTAAACGGTATTGGAATGACATCCCAGCGCACACGGGCGCGGATGATTGAACGCTTGCGTGAAAAGGGTATTCGCAACGAGGCAGTTTTGACGGCGATGGCGGCGGTGCCGAGGCATATTTTTGTCGAAGAAGCGCTGGCTTCGCGGGCCTATGAAGACACCGCTTTGCCGCTGGGCATGGGACAGACGATTTCACAACCTTTCGTCGTTGCCCGGATGATTGAGCTCTTGCTCAATGGTCGTTCGTCGCTCGGTAAAACGCTGGAGGTGGGGGCCGGTTGCGGTTATCAGGCAGCGGTATTGGCGCAATTAACCCATGAGGTTTATTCAGTCGAACGTCTTGCCCCTTTGCTTGAAAAAGCTAAAGCCAACATGCGCGTCCTGCAGCAGTTCAATGTGCGTTTGAAACATGCGGATGGTCAGTTTGGTTTGCCCGAAGCAGCGCCGTTTGACAGTATCATTGTCGCTGCCGCCGGAACCAATGTGCCGCAGGCGCTGCTTGGGCAGTTGGCGATGGGGGGGCGGATGATCTTGCCAGTGGGGGCGACTGAGCAGTATCTTAGCTTCATTGAAAAAACGCCTCAGGGATGTATCGAAACACGGCTTGATGCTGTTCGATTTGTCCCGCTTCTTGCAGGAACGCAATGATTCGATTTATTTCGCTAATTCTCCCCAGCCTGTTGCTTGCCGGCTGTTTTTCACAGCAGCCGGTGCCTGCGGTCGACCGGAGTTCTGGCCCACAATCGCGGGCTACGGTCGCCCAGCCGGCTGGCCCCGGTTATTACACCGTGAAGCGCGGCGATACGCTGTATCGCATCGCCCAGGAACATGGTCAGAATTATCGGGATGTGGCGAGCTGGAACAATATCACCAACGTTGCGAGCATCAAGGAAGGCCAGGTTTTGCGGGTGGCGCCGCCAGGCGTGCCTGAAGCCGGCGGTTCGGTTGTGGCCAGTCCGATTTTTGCGGAACCTCTGGTTGAGCGATCCCTGGATCTGCCCGGAACTGACGTCCGGAACGATGGCTTGAAGCGTTCGCCGAAGGTCGGCAAGGAGCCGTATTCGGACGAGGCTTATGCCCGGTTGAATAATCTCGCACCATTACCAGCAGTTGTCGAGACACGGCCGGAGGCACCTCCTGCCGTGGTGAGCGCGCCGGATGACGTACCCTGGATCTGGCCGGTGCCGGCCAAGGTAACGGCACCTTTTAGCGATTCCGGAAACAAGGGTTTGAATTTTGCCGGGAAGGCGGGCGACCCGGTGGTTGCGGCGGGTGATGGCAAAGTGGTTTATGCCGGTGCCGGTTTGCGTGGCTACGGTGAACTTGTCATCGTCAAACACAATGCAACCTTCCTTTCCGCCTATGCACATAACCGGAAAATTTTGGTAAAGGAAGGCCAATCGGTGACGCGTGGTCAGAAGATTGCCGAGATGGGCAGTACCGATGCTGATTCAGTTAAGCTGCATTTCGAAATTCGTAAACAGGGTAAGCCGGTTGATCCGGCGCAATATTTGCCGAAGCGATGAGCGAACAGGGCGACGACTCTCTGGAAGATGGTTTCGATGGGGCTCCGGATGAATCCGGGCTGCTTTCCGAAACCGAGCCAGTTTCGCCCGAGCATGAGTTGCTCGAGGATGTTACCCAGCTCTATTTAAATGAAATTGGCGCCAAACCATTGCTCACGCCAACTGAGGAGCTTGCTACTACGCGGCTGTTAAGAGCTGGCGATTTTGCGGCTCGCCAGAAGATGATCGAGCACAATCTTCGGCTGGTCGTCAATATTGCCAAGCGCTATCTGAATCGGGGGATTCCGCTGCTTGATTTGATCGAGGAGGGGAATCTTGGTCTGATTCATGCGCTTGAAAAATTTGATCCGGAGCGCGGTTTTCGTTTTTCAACGTATGCGACATGGTGGATACGGCAGAGTATTGAACGCGGCATCATGAATCAGTCGCGGACCATTCGCTTGCCGGTGCATATCGTCAAGGAGATCAACGTTGTTTTGCGGGCGATGCGGCATCTGGAATCGGCTGATCGCAGAGAATTGACGGTGGAGCGGGTGGCGGCATTGATCGACAAGACTCCGGCCGAGGTGCTCCATACGCTGTCGTTGAACGAACACATCGCTTCACTGGATGCGCCGCTCGAGATCGACCCGAGCTTGAGCATGGCCGAGATGATCGCCGATGATGGCAATGGCGATCCGGAATCGCTCCTCCAATCGAGTGAAATTGGCCTTTTGTTGGATGACTGGCTGGCGCAGCTTTCGGAGCGGCAAAGGGTGGTTATTGAACGCCGCTATGGGCTCAATGGTGCCGATGTGGCGACACTGGATGTGATTGCCACTGATCTCGAGCTGACTCGTGAACGAGTTCGGCAGATTCAGATAGAGGGACTCGATCGGCTCCGCAAGATCATCAAGCGCGGTAATGTGACGCGGGATTCCCTGCTCTAGTCCGTTATAAAAGTCGCCGCTCGAGCGGGCGTGAATGACTGAAAACACATGAATAATGTCTGAAGATCTATTTTCCAGCGCGACCAACGAGGTGCCGCAAGCGCCGCTGGCAGAGCAGCTTCGGCCGCAGACGCCGGATCAAGTCATTGGTCAGCAGCACCTGCTCGGGCCGGGGAAGCCGTTGCGTCTGGCGTTTCAGTCAGGTCAGCCGCATTCGATGATTCTCTGGGGTCCGCCGGGCGTTGGCAAAACAACGTTGGCACGGATGATGGCGACGCAGTTTAGCTGCGAATTCATTGCGCTATCGGCCGTTTTTTCCGGTATCAAAGAAGTCCGTGAGGCGGTGGCTCAGGCTGAAATGTGGCGTGGTCAGGGGCGACGGACCATACTTTTTGTGGATGAGATTCATCGCTTCAACAAGGCGCAGCAGGATGGCTTTTTGCCTTTTGTCGAATCGGGCCTGCTAACTTTTATCGGGGCAACGACGGAAAACCCGTCGTTCGAACTCAATTCCGCTTTGCTGTCGCGGACGGCGGTTTACGTGCTGAAGTCCCTCGACGAAGCCGAGATGGGCCAACTTTTCGACCGCGCCAGTGCGCAGGTGTTGGCCGATCTGCGTTTTGAGGCGGCCGCTCGCGAACGCC
>CAZLPR010000182.1:0-4230 GCA_964561415.1 uncultured Dechloromonas sp.
CCTGCAACGCGAAGCGAATGCTCGCTTCGGCTTCTCGGCCAAGACCACGCTGTCGCTGGCGCAAGCCCTCTATGAAAAGCACAAGGTGCTGACCTACCCGCGGACCGACTCGCGCTGCCTGCCGGAAGATTACATTCCGACGGTCAATGCCACGCTTTCGATCCTGACCGGCGAAGGCGCCGGCAAGGGGCACGACGAAGCGCTGATCGCGCGCTATGCGCCCTTCGCCCAGCAGATTCTGACGCGCAATTGGGTAACGCCGAACAAACGCATTTTCAACAACGCGAAAATCAGCGATCACTTTGCGATTATCCCGACGCCGCAGGCGCCGAAAAACCTCAACGAGCTGGAACAGAAACTCTACGATTTCGTCGTCAAACGCTTCCTCTCCGTCTTCTTCCCGGCCGCCGAATATCTGGTCACCACCCGCATCACCCGCGTTGAAGGCTACCCCTTCAAAACCGAGGGCAAAGTGCTGGTCAACCCGGGCTGGCTCGCCGTGCATGGCAAGGAGGCCCAGGAAGGCACCGAAGGCAATCTGGTTGCGGTCGACGCCGGCGAAAAGGTAAAAACCGAAGACATCACCGTCAAAGCCAACGAAACCCGCCCGCCGCCGCGCCACTCGGAAGCGACGCTGCTCTCCGCCATGGAAGGCGCCGGCAAGATGGTCGACGATGAAGAACTGAAGGCGGCGATGGCCGGCCGCGGCCTGGGCACACCGGCGACGCGCGCCCAGATCATTGAAAACCTGATCGGCGAACAATACATGCTGCGCGAAGGCCGCGAACTGGTGCCCACCGCCAAAGCCTTCTCGCTGATGACGCTATTGAACGGCCTCGGCATCAAGGAACTGACCCAACCGGAACTGACCGGCGACTGGGAATGGAAACTCGGCCGCATCGAGAAAGGTCAATTCACGCGCGATGAGTTCATGCGCGAAATCGCCGAAATGACCCGCCATATGGTCGAGCGCGCCAAAACTTTCGACAGCGACACGATTCCCGGCGACTTTGGCGTGTTGACCGCAGCCTGCCCACGTTGCGGCGGCGTCATTCGCGAAACCTACAAGAAATTCCAGTGCGGCGGCTGCGACTACGCGCTATGGAAAATCGTCGCCGGCCGCCAGTTCGAACCGGCCGAAGTCGATACCCTGATCAACGAAAAACAGATCGGCCCACTCACCGGCTTCCGCAGCAAAATGGGCCGCACCTTCTCGGCAGCGATCAAGCTGAACGACAACTTCGAGCCAGAATTCGATTTCGGTCAGGACAAGAACGACGAAGCCAACAACGAACCCGTCGACTTCTCCAGCCAGCAAAGCCTCGGCAAATGCCCGAAATGCGCCGCTAACGTCTTCGACCACGGCACCTCCTACGTCTGCGAGAAATCAGTCGGCCCGGACAAAAGCTGCGATTTCCGCTCCGGCAAAATCATCCTGCAACAGCCGATTGAAGCCGCCCAGATGCAAAAGCTGCTCAACGACGGCAAGACCGACCTGCTCAAGGAATTCGTCTCCAACCGCACACGCCGCAAATTCTCGGCCTATCTGGTCGCCAAGGAAGGCAAGGTCAGTTTCGAGTTCGAGAAAAAAGTAGCCAAGCCAAAAGCCCCCGCCAAGAAAAAGGCTGAAACAGAAGCTTGATTGGCTTTAGCCGTCAAAAAAGGCACCCGGAAGAATCTTCCGGGTGCCTTTTTCTTTGTATGTTAATTTTGGCGGCTTAGTGCCCAATGCCGATCTTCGCGCCTTCATGGCCTCAATGTCGGCTAACTGAGTCGAGCGGTCGTTTTATAAGAAGGCCGCACTGCTGAACTCTGGACAGTGCGGCATTCATCCCTACGCGGCGAGCTTGCGCATCTCGCAGATCAGATCGGCCTTGCCTTCGAAACCGATCCCCGGCAACTCTGGCAGCGTGACGAAGCCATTGTCGACTTTGACACCATCAGGGAATCCTCCGTAGGGCTGGAAAAGATCCGGATAAGACTCGTTGCCGCCCAAACCAAGGCCCGCCGCGATATTCAGGGACATTTGGTGGCCGCCGTGCGGAATGCAACGGCTGGCTGACCAGCCATGTTGCTTCAGCATGTCCAGGGTGCGCAGGTATTCGACCAGGCCATAACTGAGCGCACAGTCGAATTGCAGCCAGTCGCGGTCCGGACGCATGCCGCCATAGCGGATCAGATTGCGGGCATCCTGCATGGAGAACAGGTCTTCACCCGTCGCCATCGGCTTGTCGTAATAATTGCGCAGGGTGGCTTGCAACTCGAAGTCGAGCGGATCACCCGGTTCCTCGTACCAGAACAGGTCGTATTGGGAGAGGGCCTTGGCGTACTGGATGGCGGTATCCAGATCAAAACGGCCATTCGCATCGGCCGCCAGCTTTTGTCCATCCTGCAACACGCTCAGGATGGCGTCGATCCGGCGCAGATCCTCGTCCAGCGAAGCACCACCGATCTTCTTCTTGACGACGGTATAGCCGCGATCGATGTAGCTGCGCATTTCGTCCTTGAGCTTTCCGTGGTCTTGGCCCGGGTAGTAATAGCCGCCGGCGGCATAGACAAAAATCCTGCGATTCAACGAGCCGCCGCCGTAGCGATCCGCCAACAGTTGGAACAGGGGCTTGCCTTCGATCTTGGCCACGGCGTCCCATATCGCCATGTCGATGGTGCCAATGGCGACAGAGCGCTCACCGTGGCCGCCCGGCTTTTCATTGGTGAACATGCAATTCCAGATCTTGTGCGGATCAAGGTTCTTGCCGGTGGAGTCGACCAGGCTTTCCGGATCGGCTTCCAGAATGCGGGGAATGAAGCGTTCGCGCATCAGCTTGCCCTGGCCGTAACGGCCATTGGAATTGAAGCCATAACCGATCACCGGCTTGCCGTCGCGGATCACATCGGTCACAACAGCCACGAGGCTCAGCGTCATCTTGCTGAAATCGATGTAGGCATTCCGGATGGGCGAACTGATCGGGACGGTCTTCTCGCGGATTTCAACTATTCTCACTTGCGGTCTCCTTTTGGTGTGAAGCCCGATTCGGCTTCGGTAGCGCTAGAATAGTTTTAACTTCAGGCCCGCTGTTTAAGCAAAAATTGAAATCATTATTAAGTTTTAATGAAAACTGCCACCTTCGCTGAACTTGAATTCTTTGTCCTTCTGAACCGCTTGGGCAGCCTGTCGGCGGCGGCTCGTGCCCTGGATATCACGCCACCGGCGGCCACCATGCGCCTGGCCTCCATGGAAAAACGCATTGGGGCGCGGCTGCTGAATCGAAGCACGCGCAAAATCAGCCTGACGCCCGAGGGGGAGCTTTACCTTGAGCAGGCGAGCCGCCTCATCGAAGAATTGCGCGAACTGGACGAAATCGTCTCGGGCAATCGCCGCGCCCCCCGCGGCTTGCTGCGCGTCAATGTGCCGCTGGGTTTCGGTCGCACCGTCATCGCGCCTCTGGTGTCGACATTCACAACGCAGTTTCCCGATGTCGAAGTTCAGTTGGAGGTCACGGACCGCCCCATCGACCTGATCGCCAAGGGCTTCGATCTGGCGATTCGCTTTGGCGAGTTACCCGACAATCGGTTGAATGCCCGTCGCCTGATGTCCAACCGGCGCTTCATGTGCGCTTCCCCGGCCTATCTTGAACGGCACGGCACGCCAAAGTCGTTGGCGGACCTGACCAAACATCGCTGCATAGTTCATCGGCAGAACGACGATGCGTGCGGCGTCTGGCGATTCCTGGTCGACGGGCGGACGGAAATCGTCAAAGTTCACGGTGCACTATCCAGCAACGATGGCGATATCGTTCAGGGCTGGGCCCTGGATGGCCAGGGCATTGTCATTCGCTCCGAGTGGGATGTCGCCAAGTATCTCGAGAGCGGCCGGCTTCGCCGCATTCTTCCCGAGGTCGCGTCACCAAGCGCTGACTTGTACGCCTACTATCCAAGCAAGCAGAACCTTCCTGCCCGGGTCAGGGCATTCATCAACTTCTTGGTTGAGAAGTTCGCAATCGAAAAGTAGCAGCCATTCAAATGGCTGGTCTGTGGAATTTAAGAACACGCGAAACTCAGCGAACTGCCGTGGCGCCAGGTAGCTGACAGGACAGTACCGCAGCCCGCACGGCGTCGATCGCTTTGGGGCGAGGGAAGGTGACGCGCCAGACGAGGCCAACCGTTCGTGTTGGCTGCTTGCCAGCGAAAGGCAGCACTTTGACCATCGGCTCGCGCTCGATCAACGGGTCG
>CAZLPR010000182.1:4256-4714 GCA_964561415.1 uncultured Dechloromonas sp.
CACCGTGATGCCCACGCCGGAAGCCACCATGTAGCGGATGGTTTCCAGCGAACTGCCTTCGAGCGAGTGCTGTAATGCTTCGGGGCCGGTCAGGCGGGGGCAGGATTCGAGCACCTGATCGCGGAAACAGTTGCCCTGGCCGAGCAGCAGCAGGTTTTCACCATCCAGCTCGTCGGCGTCGATGTCTCGCCTTGTCGCCCAGGCATGCTCGGCGGGAACGACGACCCGGAAGGGTTCCTGATAAACCGCTTGCGCCACCAGGCCGGCTTCGGCCAGCGGCAGGGCAATCACGATGACGTCGAGATCGCCGGCCTTGAGCGCCGGAATCAGGTTTTCGGTGAAGTCTTCCTTGAGGAAGAGCGGCATTGCCGGGGCTTCGCGGTGCAGGGCCGGAATCAGTTGCGGCAGCAAATACGGGGCGATGGTGTAAATGACGCCGACGCGCAGTGCGCCGCTTA
>CAZLPR010000183.1:0-463 GCA_964561415.1 uncultured Dechloromonas sp.
TCTGCCTGCTGGGTCTGACGGACGGCGAGCTTGGCGATTTCTTCGGCGTGGATGAGGCAACGATTCACCGCTGGAAGCACACCCATAAGGATTTTTGCGAGTCCATCTTGACCGGCAAGATGCTGGCAGATTCTGACGTTGCCGACAGCCTCTACAAGAGCGCCGTGGGTGGGCATTTCATCAGCGAGGAACGGCCAGTAGGCGGCGAGAATGGCCCGGCATCGGTGCAGCCCCTCAAGCGCCAGGTAGCCCCCAGCGTACAGGCGCAGAGCCTTTGGCTACGCAACCGGCAGCCTCGCCTCTGGCGTGACAGGATTGAGGTGCAAGCCGACATCACCACATCACAGGCAAACATTGATGCCGTCAATGAGATGCTTCGGGAAAAGCTCGCCAGACAAGCCGCCGAGCACGCCGAGGCCATGAAAAACCGGGAGTCGCTGAAGTCGCGGCTGGGCCTTGGGAC
>CAZLPR010000183.1:473-4710 GCA_964561415.1 uncultured Dechloromonas sp.
GCCGCCAGATGGGGCCGACTGACGCCGGCCGGTGCTATGATCGAATCAGCCCGCCAAACGGTCGAGCAGGTGAATCAGCAAGCCCGCCTTGCCCCACTCTCGAATAGCCCTGGTGGGCTTTTTCAAAGCTTCCGCCCCCACCCTTGGCCGTGCTCGTGTAGGCCCTGGGTGCGTAGGTGCTGCCGAGTCGTATATCTCGCTGCATTCACCGGAAGCCCCTATTCCCCGCCTGCCCCCGCCCGAAATCGCCTGATATTGCCAATCATTGGTAATTCTCTGCACATTGTAGTTTGCAAGAGCAGAAGGTTGTTTTTATTGGTTTTTTTCTGCCTTCCCTTTCGTTGATACCATCAGCCGTACCATCAATAAAAAATGCTGCAAACGCCAGTAGTTTCAATGGGTTGCGGTGTATTTTGGCGGGGAATCAATAGGCGCGGCAATGAGTGATGGTATCGCCCGGCAAAGCATCAATGAGAAAGGCTTCCGATGCTCCCGGGAACGAGCCAGGGACGGAAGCCTTTCACTGCGACGAGTGCATGCTGCCTTTCGGCCCCTTCTCTCAACGTCCGAGACGACTTCGCAGCGGTCGAAGTGTAGCAGATGGTCAGACGTGAGCGATTTCCGGGTGTAGCTTGATGCCCAGCGCGTGCATAACCTTCAAGATCGTGCCAAAGCTCGGATTGCCCTCGCCCGACAGCGCCTTGTAGAGGCTTTCACGGCCAAGGCCAGTTTCCTTGGCAAGTTGCGTCATACCCTTGGCGCGTGCGATGTCACCCAGAGCAGCCGCGATAAAGGCCGCATCGTCGCCAGCCTCTTCCATGCAGGCATCAAGGTACATCACCATGTCTTCATCGGTCTTGAGGTGCTCGACCGTATCCCATTTGCGCAGTTTGATCGTTCCCATTTTCGCCTCCTACAGTTGCCGCGCCAGTTCAAGCGCGGTCTTGATGTCCTTCGACTGGGTGGATTTGTCGCCACCGGCCAGCAGAATCACAATCTCCATGCCGCGCTGTGCGAAATAGACGCGGTAGCCTGGCCCGTAGTGAATCCGCATCTCAGAAACCCCTTCACCCACCGGCTCACAGTCGCCGAAGTTGCCCAGTTCAGCCCGACGAATCCGCGCCTGAATGCGTTTCTCTGCCAGCTTGTCCCGCAAACTGGCAAACCAGCCGTCAAACACTTCCGTCGTGTGAATGGTCTTCATGCGTCACATTGTAGAAAATGGGATACGGAATATCAAGGCATATTTCTGTGCCTGTCGCTATGCCTGATCCTTCAGCACGTCCGGGTTGATCTGGAATCCATCCCTGACCACTTGGCCGCAGCATGGGCATAGTGTCTTGTCCTGTTGCCGCTTGATTGCCACATAGACGACGCTGGGCGATATGCCGGCCTGCTGGGCTGCTGCGTAGGGCGTCATTCCTTGCCGCACAAGGTCAAGGGCTTGCTGCGTTTTCGACTTTTCCACTGCCAATCCTTCAAAGCGTTTTCGTGCCGCGAATATAGCACTTTCTAAAACTGCTTGACAGCGTATATATCAGTTACTAACATAGCCATACATCAACCACGAAAGGAAGCATCATGGCAAAGCAGACAAAACCCGCCGCACCACTTCAGCCAATCGAATCGACGATGAAAGACGTGTTCGGCGATCACCCGACAAACGTGATTGCGCACATCCAATACGGTGTGGAAGCACTTGACTGGATGGAGTCGATTTTTCATGCAATTGAGAAACTGCATGACAACGCAGGCAGCGGGAGTCATATCAAGAAGCTCGCTGGCCTTGGGAAATACGTCGCGTTCGACATCAGCAATACCCTTGGCTGCCAGTACGAGGAATACAGCGAGAAGCTTGAGGCCGCGATTGCAGAAAGCGAGGCTGCCAAATGAAAGCCATGAATTTCACCGCTCCGGCTGGCCTGTACGCCCTTGTCGGCGACGCTGACGCCATGGCAAATCAGATCAGCGCCAGGCTTGCCCAGCTTGAGGCCATGCTGAGTGCTGCTTACGGCGAATCTGGGCAGGCGTTCCGGCAGGATTTAACTGAGTCAGTCCAGGATAACTACATGTGGGCCTGTTACACGACAGTCAGTGAGATTCGGCAATTATTCGAAGCCATGACGAGCGGAGGTACGAAATGAGCGCCAAACCCACCGACTTACGCGATCTGTACGGCACGATCCATGACATGGACGCCCTGGCGCAAGAAGGGCTGGCGGAAATCATCGCAATTGCCAAGCTCGCCCTGGCTGCAATGGAATCGCCGACCAATCACCCTGACATGAGCACCATTGCCCGTATTTTTTCAGGCATTTGGATGAAGTCGGAACACCTTGCCGGATGCATCGCCAGTGAAGCGCATGGCGTCGGATGTGCGAGCGAGGACGAGGCCGCGCTACGCCGGACGAAGGCTTTCATCGCATCGCAAAAGGCGGTGTGATATGGGCGCCGTTGTTGCATTCAAGCGCCCGGAGCCCGTCAAGCCGACTCCACAAGCAACGGATGAAATGTTTCGCTACAAGCTACCCGATCCAAAAACGAACTTGGAAGCTGAGATTTTTCACGAACTTGAGGTCGCCTGGAATAAACACAGTCAGGCAGCCATGACGTATTACCAACTGAATAACCGCTACCGGGATGTTGTGGGCATGCCGAGGCTGGGAGAATGAAAACTGACACCGAAATCACCCGCCTGAGACAGGCCAGAGACGAGACCCAGCGGGCGTTATCCGAGGCCCGCCGGAATCTCAGCGACGCGCAAGCGGCCTATGCCAAGGCACGGAAAGCGGAGCGCGCCGCCCTGACGGCCTATGTCGAAGCGATGGAAGAAAACCAACTGACGAAAGGAACGAGACCATGACCAAGGAAGAACTGAGCAGCGAACTGATGGATGCGCGAGCAATGGTGCTAGGGGCGCTGAGCCTCCTGGAAGAAACACCGCCGGAGGAGAGAAGCGAAGAGGAAATTGCCATATGGCTCTTGCTGAAGCGGACGAACGGCATCCTCGTTCAAGCAATCGAGGTGGCCTGATGGTCAAGCGAGACCTAACATTCGAGGAAATGAAGAAGCCGGGGCGGGTGCTGATCGACTGTGACCGACTTCTTGAAATCGTGCCACTCTGCCGGCGGACGATCCTGGACATGGAGCAGCGTGGCGAATTTCCCAAGCGATTCGTCTTGACAGCCAGGCGGGTTGCCTGGGACTTGGCTGAGGTTGAGCAGTGGATGGAGGACTGCCGTTCAGCGGGCAAACAGGCGACAATACCGGGAACAAAAACGCCGGAGAAATAAGCATGGCGACGATCTTCAAGGGCTACCGCCCCCGCATTGCCCGCCAGATGGCGGCCGGCGACGCTGAAATCATGCGCTGGCTGGGGGCGGCTACCTTCGCAAAGGCCAGCACCGGCCATTGGATGGCCTGGCGCGAGGACGAAGCCGGGAAAGTGGCTGTGATGCCCCCGACACATCCAGAGGATCAGCCCTGCTACTGGCTGGAAAGCTGGGAGGGCGACCGCACCATCGAGCAGGCGATAGCCACTGTCGAGAGGGGCGATTTTGACCGGATGCCGGAATCAGCGATGAACCTGTTCATTGAGAACTCGGTAACGGGGAAGTGGGAATGATGCCCGCGCCGGTGTCGGGTTTTTCGTTTCTGGGCATGGCTGGCACAATAGAGCTATCCAAGAAACCAAAGCGGGTAAGAAAGCGGGTATGAATAGAATGCAAGAACGTCAGAGCGCCCGGCTTACCAGCCTTTCACGCCATTAACGCCGACTACCGCAGTAAGAGAAAAAATGCGGCAACACTAAAGTTGGCAGGTTTCATTGTTGCCAATGGCTCAGTTTGTGTGGCTTGAGATCGAGGACCGGGCGAACTGCGCGTTTCAGAGCTTGCGTAGCCGAATCATGCGAAACCAGCCGCCAGCCAGGGCGGGTTGATCGTTTTCCAGCGTTAGTTCAGGCGCTGCGGCGAGCAGGTCTTCAAAAACGACATCAAGCCGCGTCGCTACCCGGCGCACCAGCGGGTTGGCCAAGCGTCGTAGCAAGGCGGGTTGGCCGCGGCGTAGAAATTTGTCAAAAATCATGATGCTGCCGCCTGGACGTAAAACCCGGACGACCTCGGCAATTAAGTGCGCAGGCTCCGGCACCACGGCCAGAATCAGGTGCAGCACGGCGTTGTCAAAGCTGGTATCGGCAAAAGGCAGGCGCTGGGCATCGCCTTGTACCGGCGCAAAG
>CAZLPR010000184.1:0-3872 GCA_964561415.1 uncultured Dechloromonas sp.
TCCCGAGGCCGATCTTGTTCTGATCGACCAGTGCGACGCGGCGCAGGATGATGCCTTCGGCCTCCATGCGCTGAATACGCTTCCAGCACGGCGTCGAGTTCGTCGGCTGACTCGGCTTCTGCGGCAAGCTTGCTTTTCAACTCGGCCCGGCTGTGATCGCGCCGGGAGAGAAGTTGCAAGGCGCGAACCCGCAGGCTAGGCACCGGCCACCGACTTGGTTGGCTTGATCACGGTGGTGCTGGCTGCTTCGCGGATGCGAGCTTCGATTTCCTGGGAGATTTCAGGATGGCTGCGCAGAAACTCGCGAGAGTTGTCCTTGCCCTGACCAATTTTTTCCCCTTTGTACGAATACCAGGCGCCGGATTTTTCGACCAGTTTATGGGCGACGCCGAGCTCGACGATTTCGCCGGCACGGGAAATGCCTTCGCCGTAGAGAATGTCGAAAATGGCTTCGCGAAAAGGCGGGGAAACCTTGTTTTTGACGACCTTGACTTTGGTTTCGTTACCCACCACTTCGTCGCCGCGCTTGATCGAGCCGATACGGCGAATGTCGAGGCGGACGGAGGCGTAGAATTTCAGCGCATTGCCGCCGGTGGTGGTTTCCGGCGAGCCGAACATGACGCCGATTTTCATCCGGATCTGGTTGATGAAGATGACCAGCGTATTGGTTTTCTTGATGTTGGCGGTCAGTTTGCGCAGCGCCTGGCTCATTAGGCGGGCGTGCAGGCCGACCATTTGGTCGCCCATGTCGCCTTCAATTTCAGCGCGCGGAGTGAGCGCCGCTACCGAGTCGATAACGACGATGTCGACCGACGCTGAGCGGACCAGCATGTCAGCAATTTCCAGCGCCTGCTCGCCGTTATCCGGCTGGGAAATCAACAATTCATTGACGTTGACGCCGAGTTTTTGGGCATATTGCGGATCGAGCGCGTGTTCGGCATCGATAAAGGCGGCGACGCCGCCGAGTTTCTGCATTTCTGCGACAACTTGCAGGCAGAGCGTGGTTTTGCCGGAAGATTCGGGGCCGTAGATTTCAACCACCCGGCCGCGTGGCAAGCCGCCAATGCCGAGCGCGATATCGAGGCCGAGCGAACCGGTGGAAACCACCTGAATGCCTTCATCGATCTCGGCATCGCCCATTTTCATGATTGAGCCTTTGCCGAACTGCTTTTCGATTTGTTGCAGCGCTGCGGCGAGCGCCTTTGCCTTGTTGTCGTCCATGGTGCTACCTCGAAGATTTGAGCGGATTATGGCACAGGGGCCAAAGATGGAATAGAAATTGCTGCGCTTTCTGCGTGCCAAAGGTGACTGTGAAAAGCGGCTTGTTGCAGGGTATATTTGCCCGAGCTTGATTGCTTGCCCGTTCGGTTACTGGCAATAAACACAGTACATTTACAGGGCTGGCTTGGCAAGCCTAATTTCGATTGGCGTCCTTTCAAGACGCGCTGAACCTTGAGCAAATGATTCACCATGCCTCTTAAATTCTTCCTTGCCCTTGTCCTCTGCGTCAGCTCGCTGGCCGCCTCCGCCGAGCCGGCGCCTTGGTATTGGTGGGTGAGCAAGCTCGATGCGGCGCGTGTTTGTTGGCAAACCTCGCCCGGCAACGGCTGGTATCGCGACGGTGGGCCGTATAAAAATAGTCGTTGCCGCAACGACCAGGTGCGCTGATTTTCGTATGACGAAACCTGCCTACATGCCGCCGCCGGATCATGGCCTGGCCGTTGTTTTCGCGGATGACAGCCTAGTGGTGGTTGATAAGCCGGCCGGCCTGCTTTCGGTGCCAGGGCGTGGCGAGGGCATGGCGGATTGTCTGGTGGCCCGCGTTCAGGCACTTTTCCCGGATACGTTGAGCGTGCACCGGCTGGATATGTCGACGTCGGGCTTGTTGATTCTGGCGCGCGGAGCCGAAATGCACCGGCAGCTTTCCCGGCTTTTTCGCGAGCGGCAGGTGGAGAAATCCTACGTTGCCGTGTTGGATGGCTTGCTCTCGGCCGAGGCCGGCGAGGTTGATTTGCCGCTCATTGCCGATTGGCCGAATCGCCCCCGACAGAAAGTGGATTTTGAAGTGGGTAAGCAATCACTTACTAAATTCGTCACGTTGAGTCGCGATCAGATTGGCAAAACGACACGCGTCGAGTTGTATCCGGTGACTGGGCGTTCGCACCAGTTACGGGTCCATATGAGCGCTCTTGGCCACCCGATTCTGGGCGACGAACTTTATGGCGGCGCAGCGGAAATGAAGGCGGAACGTTTGTTGCTGCACGCCATGGATTTATCCCTTTTTCATCCGTTGACCGCAGCAAGCCTGAATTTCCATTGTCCGGTGCCGTTTTGACCTTTTGCGGCATTTATTCTGGCCGGCTAATCGCCCTATAATTCCCGCGTTTTCAATCCCTTGCCGCTGTGGTTTGCAGAATCATGCTGATCTGGTTTGTCGCGCTTTATTTGCTGGCCTCGATCGCCATCGGGTTGTTTGCCGCTACCCGCGTTCATAACGCCAAGGATTTCGCGGTGGCCGGGCGCAGTTTGCCTTTGCCCGTCGTCACGGCGACGGTTTTTGCGACCTGGTTTGGCGCGGAAGCGGTGTTCGGCGTTTCCGCCACTTTCGTCAAGGATGGCCTGCACGGCGTGGTCGCCGATCCTTTCGGCGCCAGTTTGTGTCTGATCATCGCCGGCATTTTTTACGGCACCAAAATCTACAAGCTCAATGTCCTGACGCTCGGCGATTTCTTTCGGATGCGCTACAACCGCACGGTCGAAATCCTGGCCACGCTGTGCATCGTCGTTTCCTATCTCGGTTGGGTTTCGGCGCAAATCAAGGCGCTCGGCCTGGTCTTCAATGTCGTGACCGATGGCGCGATTAGTCAGGAGCTCGGCATGGTGCTGGGCACCGCCATTGTCCTCACTTACACGACTTTCGGCGGCATGTTTTCGGTGGCCATTCTCGATTTTGTCCAGATGGGTGTGGTCATGGGCGGCATGTTGTTTATTGGCCACCTGGTCTCCGCAATGACCGGCGGCGTTGCGGAGGTGATCAAGCACGCTTCCGCGGCGGGGAAGCTGGATTTTTTCCCGACCGGCAACTGGGCCGAATGGCTGGCATTTATTGCCGCCTGGATGACCATGATGCTCGGCTCGATTCCGCAGCAGGACGTTTTCCAGCGCGTCACCTCGGCGAAGAGCGCGCGCGTCGCCATTTACGCCTCGATCCTCGGTGGCGTGCTCTATTTCTGTTTCACTTTCATCCCGATGTTTATCGCCTATTCGGCCACCTTGATCGATCCGGCGCAATTCAATGCCTTGATCGCGACCGACTCGCAGCTGGTGTTGCCGGCGCTGGTGCTGCAGCACACGCCGCTTTTCGCCCAGGCGATTTTCTTCGGCGCCGTGCTTGCCGCCATCATGGCCTGCTCGTCGGCGACGCTGCTCGCGCCGTCGGTCTCATTTTCGGAAAACATCCTGCGCAACATCTATCCGGCCGTCAATGACCACGGCCTGCTGCGCATGATGCGGATCACCATGGTTTGTTTTGCCGGCCTGGTGCTGGTCTTTGCGCTGACCAGCGAATCCTCCATTTTCAAGATGGTCGAAAACGCCTACAAAATCACCCTTGCCGGCGCCTTCGTGCCGCTGTTTTTCGGCGCCTACTGGCCACGGGCGACGACCCAGGGCGCTTTGGCGGCGGTCATCGGCGGCGTCGGCAGCTGGTTGCTGATTGAAGTTTTGATCGGCGAGGCCAGTCTGGTGCCGCCGCAATTGATCGGGCTCGCTGTCAGTGTCTGCGGCATCGTCGCCGGGTCGCTACTGCCGCAATGGATCGGCCGGCCAACGCCACGCGACGATCCGCATCAAACGCTGCACCACCGCGCCGC
>CAZLPR010000184.1:3882-4700 GCA_964561415.1 uncultured Dechloromonas sp.
GGCCGAAACGCACCATGCGCCGGAACACCCGCACCGGCGCTGACATACAATCGACCGCATGAACGCGCGCGGCCCTATCCTTCTGGCTCGATATCTGGCCCTCGCCTGGTGCGGCCTGGTGGTTTACGCCAGCCTGCATCCGCTCAGTGGCTGGCGGGCGACCGGCATTTCGCCGCTGGCTTTTCTCGATGGCGGCTGGCCGCGTTACTGGACAGCCTTTGATTTGCTGGCCAATGTCGCGGTCTACCTGCCTTTAGGCTTCTTTTTGACCTTGGCGCTGAAAGGCTTGCCGGGCCGTTTTAGTGCGCTGGCGTTCGCCGTTCTGCTCGCTGCGGGCGTGAGCTTCGGCATGGAAAGCTTGCAAAACTGGTTGCCGTCGCGCGTTCCTTCCAATGTCGATCTCGCCTGCAACACCCTGGGCGGCCTGCTCGGCGCGCTGCTCGCACAAATGCTCGGGCCGCGCGTTTTTGCCCGCATGCTCGCCCTGGAACATCGGCTCATCGCCCCGATCCCGCACGCCGAACTCGGCCTGACCCTGCTGGGCTTGTGGTTGCTGGTGCCGCTTTCGCCGGAAATCCTGCTCTTTGGCGCCGGCGATCTGCGTCAGCTCATCGGCTTTTCCAGCGACGTGCCTTTTGTCGCCGAAAGCTTCGTGCTGATCGAAGCCACTATCACCGCCTTCAACGCCATCGCCGTCGGGCTGATTTTGCGCCTGCTCTGCGCCCGGTTATGGATTGCTTACCTGCTCGTGCCCCTCTATCTGGCGCTCGGCCTGGCCATTCGTACCCTCGCCGCGGCCATTCTGATCGGGCCGGGCG
>CAZLPR010000185.1:0-4677 GCA_964561415.1 uncultured Dechloromonas sp.
AAGCCAGGGCGATTGTCCTGGCTTTTTACCTGTTGGGAATAGATAAAAAATGGCCTTGTGAGAACCGGGTTTAGCTTGCATTGCTAAGTCCATGATGTTAATTTGAAAGTCCCAAAAATCGACGCTCAGGGTTTCGCTGTGAACGGAACTAATTGCTCCAGGTTCAAGAAGCGCGCAGCCGCGCTTGCTGTTGCCTCTTTCATCTCGCTTGCGCCATTGGTTGCCGAAGCGGCGGGTATAGGCAAACTTACTGTTTTATCGGCTCTGGGCCAGCCATTGCGGGCCGAACTTGTTGTGTCGGCCAACCGCGAAGAGATTGCCGGAATGACAGCGCGCCTGGCGCCACAAGACGCTTTCCGTCAGGCCGGTATCGAGTACGTGCCGGTTTTGCTTGACCTGCGTTTTGCTCTAGACAAACGACCGAACGGACAACCGGTGGTCAAAGTGACCTCGGTGCGGCCGGTCAATGAGCCTTTCCTTGATTTTTTGGTTGAACTGAATTGGTCTACGGGACGATTGGTCCGAGAGTACACCTTCCTGCTGGATCCGCCGGATATCGCAGTTGCGCAGTCGGCTCGTCCCGTTGTTGAGGCTCGGGTTGTCGAAACTTTACGCCGCGATAGCGTTTCACCGGAGCATCCAGTTCGATCGATGGCGCCGCGTCAGGCTCTTCAGGAGCCCTCGGCTGAAGCTCAAAGAATGGATTCTGCTGGTCGCCTTGTGCTGCCGGGTGATACCTTGCGCAAGATTGCCGGCGAGACCCAATACGCAGGCGTTTCCCTGGAGCAAATGCTGGTCGGCCTTTTTCAGAAAAATCCGGAAGCCTTTATCGGTGAAAATATCAATCGACTGAAAGCCGGTGCGATTCTCGGGCTGCCTGAAAAATCAGCCGTTGAAGCAGTCAGTGACGCTGAAGCGAAACGTATTTACATCACCCAGACCCGTGACTGGAATGCTTATCGGCAGCGCCTGGCAGCAAGTACAGCAAAAGCCGTTGGCAGGGATGCGGAGGGTGCCCAGTCGAGCGCCGGAAAAATCGTCGCTAAAATTGAAGAAAAAGTAGCGCCCACTGAGAAAAACCAGGATAAGGTTGTCGTCTCCAGTAGCGAAACCTCTGCCAAGGCTTCGCTGGCAGGAAAAACAGCGATTGCCGAAGCAGATCAGCTTGCCAGGGAAAAGTCACTTAAAGAGGCTCAGGATCGACTGGCCTTGCTAGAAAAAAATGTCAGCGAGTTGCAGAAACTCGTTGAAATGAAAAATCAAAAACTGGCTGAGCTGCAGCAGCAAAATGCAGCCAAACAAGAAGCTAAACCAGTTGAGCCTGTAAAGCCGGTAGAGGCAGCAAAAGCGCTTGAGCCGGCAAAGGCGGTAGAAGAGCTGAAGCCGGTTGAGCCAGTCAAGGCGCCTGAAGAGCCCAAGCCAGTTGAAGCTGAAAAGCCGGTTCAGCAGAAGCCTGTTGCTCCGCAGATAAAGCCTTTGGCAGCCTCGGCGCCGGAGCCGATGCCTGAACCCAGCTTCTTGGATACGTTGCTGGAAGACCCGCTCCCTCTAGCGGGTGGCGGTATTCTTGCTTTGCTGGCGGCTTATTTCCTGATTAAGCGTCGGCGCAATGAACAGGTATCAATGGAAACCACTGCGGCTCCAGGGCCTTCCAGCCTCGGTCCGAACTCTGTGTTTCGCATGACGGGTGGGCAAAGCATCGATACTGGCAATACACCGCCGCAAACCGGTGATTTCAGTCAGACGGGCCCTGGGACAATCGATACCGATGAAGTCGATCCGGTGGCAGAGGCCGATGTTTACATGGCTTATGGGCGCGATACCCAGGCCGAGGAAATTTTGCTCGAAGCACTGCAAAAAGACCCGCAGCGGACAGCTATTCATGCCAAATTGCTGGAGATCTATGCTGGTCGTGGCAGTATCAAGCAATTTGAGACTTTGGCCAGCGAGCTTTATGCACAAACCGGCGGTGTTGGCACTGAGTGGGAAAAAGTGGCGGCATTGGGGCTTCAGCTTGACCCGGGTAATCCGCTTTATTCTGGCGCTCGTGCTGTTTTGCCGGGCTTTGATGCCGATGCCACGATGATTGTTTCGCCTGAAGGCCTTGCCACGGCGACAAGCGTCATGCCGGGTGAGTTGGCAGCGCTTGCCGAACCCACGGCACCCCTGGAGGTCTCAAGCGAGCCAGTCGCTGTCGGTGCAGAGACGACGGATTTCTCAATGCCGACGGATATGGAGTTCTCGCTCGATACCGTCATGCCAGTCGTTGAGGATAGTGCTGACGAGAGCTTGAGCCTTGATTTTGATCTCGGCTCCCCTGAACTGGAAGCTCCGGCCGAAGTTCAGCCTGAGCCATTGATCGAGTCGTTTGAATCTGCTGACGTCAGTGATGCCCTGGATTTCGATCTGGGTAATGACTTGCCGGTGTCGCTGGCGCTGGCGTTGGAGCCCGCTGTGGATGAAAAGCCGCCTGCTGCTGCGGATGATTTCGCAATTGACGGTGTCGATTTTGATCTGAATATTCCAGAGGCGATGACTGAGGCAGAGCCGGATGAGATGACGCCAGATTTCTCACCCGAGGGGACGCTGGTGATGCCTTCGGCCATGGATGAGGCGGTAAGTACCTATATTGGCATTGACGAGGCGCCTGATTTGCCGGAAGTGCCGCCTTCGCCAGTTGAAGAGCTACCCCAAATAGCCGATCTTGACCTTGGTCTTGATTTTGATCTCGATCTCGATATCTCTCCTGCCTTGACGCAAAAGGTTCCTGGCGACGTTGCCGAGTCGAGTCTGACGGAAACATTGGTTCAGTCAAGCATGCCGTTAGACGAGTCGGCAGAGTTCGATAACCCCGGACTTGCCGAAACAGTCGTCAACGCAAGTGCCCTTGGTGATAGCTCGTTGGAGTTTGATGTCAAACAAACTGATTCGGCTTTCATCAGCCAGTCGATGCCGTCACCTGATTTTGATATTAGCTCGATCAATCTTGATCTCTCCACTGATTCGACTGTCTCTGAGCCGGTAATGACTGAACCGGCTGAATCTGCCCCCATAGTGCCGGAAGCTGCGCCGGTTGACCCGGTCCATTGGGAAGAGGTAAATACCAAACTCGATCTGGCCAAGGCCTATGAAGAAATGGGTGATCTTGAAGGCGCCCGTGAGCTTCTGGAAGAAGTCGTTGGCGAAGGGCCGGTTGATCTGGTCGAGCAGGCGCGCGCTATTCTTGAGCGAATCGGCGAGTAAAATTCCGGTTGGTGATTGCCACATGGCCCCGCAAGGGGCTGTGTGCATTTTGGGAGTCTGAATTAATTGCACCCTTCGACGACTTTGATTGCCTGGCTAACGGCTGTGTTGAGTGTGCAATTTTTCGGCTATGCCGGCCTTGGTTTGCTCAGCCTGGCGATAGTGTTCTCCTCGCCATCGGCCTGCCGTCGCTGGCTGGATTATGTGCGTAGAGCGCGCTGGTTGCTGTTCATGCTCTGGCTAATTCTTGCTTACAACACGCCGGGCGAAGCTTTTCGTGATTTTTCGTGGGCGCCGACATACGAAGGCTTGGCTGCAGCGAATTTGCATGCCGTACGTCTGATGATCATGCTGGCTTGTCTGGCCTGGTTATTTGCGCGGCTTGACCACGATGCGTTGCTCAGTGCCCTGTGGGGCGTATTGCTGCCTTTGCACAAGTTGGGGCTCGATAGTGAGCGCCTGCTTGTACGTCTTTCGCTCGTCCTGGAGAGCCTCAAGTCGCCGCCAAAAAAAGGCGCCTGGAAGCAGATGCTGGCTACCCAACCTGATTTCAGCCAAGGGTCGAGTACCATGCCATTGACCCAGCCAGCTTGGCATCGGCTGGACGCCATTGCCATTTTTTTGATTAGTCTCCTGTTTGCCGGCGCGCTATTTATATGAGAATTGCCCTAGGTCTTGAGTATTGTGGTAGCGCTTTTCATGGCTGGCAAAGTCAGTTGCAGGGGGGCACTGTGCAGGATGCACTGGAGTTTGCCTTGGCTGAAATTGCCGGTCAGGCGGTCAGGGTGATCTGTGCTGGGCGGACCGATGCCGGCGTGCATGCCAGTCATCAGGTGGTGCATTTCGATGCGCCGGTAGAACGGCCGGTAACGGCTTGGCTGCGTGGCGTCAACTCGCATCTGCCGGCCGGCATCACGGTGCGTTGGGCGCAGCCCGTCGATGCCGAATTTCACGCCCGATTCAGCGCCCGCGGTCGGCGCTATCGTTATCTGTTACTCAATCGCCCGCAGCGCGTCGGCTTGTGGCATGGCCGGGTGGGCTGGACGCATTGGCCGCTCGATCTGACGCAGATTCAGGATGCCGCCGGTCGACTGCTTGGCGAGCATGATTTTTCAGCTTTTCGCGCCGCTGGCTGCCAGGCAAAAACGCCAGTGAAAACACTGTGGCGGGCGGATGTGCGCCAGCAGGGAAATTTATTCATATTCGACTTCGAGGCCAGCGCTTTCCTCCACCACATGGTGCGTAATCTGGTCGGCAGTCTGGTTTACGTCGGCAAGGGGGAAAAGTCGCCGGAGTGGATCGGCGAATTGTTGCAGATGAATGACCGAAAATACGCCGCACCGACTTTCTCGCCGGATGGCCTGTATTTCCGTGGGCCGATCTATGAGCCGCACTGGGGATTGCCCGACCCGGACGATGATTTTCTCGATGGGG
>CAZLPR010000186.1:0-4656 GCA_964561415.1 uncultured Dechloromonas sp.
TGCGCCGCCGCCATCAGGTCGCGCCCGGCAAGGACGGCGGGGATGGCCTGCAACTGGATTGGAGTGGGCGTTTTATAGCCAAGCGTTACGAGCGCTTGCAGCAGCGGCGCGGCGAGGCCGAGGGAGGCAAAGGTCATGAGGTGCTAACGACAACGGGAAAGAAGGCGAGTTTAACCGCTTCGCTGTGGAACGGCGTTAGGCAAAGCAGTGCACAGCATCTTGCTCTTTGAGGGTGGTCGATGATGCTGAGGTGGTCACATGTCAGCGGCTGGGCCACTGACATGTAATGGTCCGATGGCGGTAATAAAATGGCATTTCAGAAAATGTGAAAATTCGTACGCTAAGCTGAGGTAATTTTCTTTGAGATACTTCTTTGCGCCCATGGACTAAACCGCTCGCGCGGCTTTGCCGACGTTGGCGATGGTCAGGAGCCGGGTGTCGTCCAGCCATGCATCCAACGGGCACACTGCGGCCGGATTGCCTGCGAACACACGCGTTGCGAAAGCATCGACTTGATACTGGCGAATCATCATTGTGTGACGTTCCTTTTGACAACGAGATTCGCCACAAAAACCTGAACGACCTGGCCTGGATATTTATATGTCGTTACGCGAGCTTTAACCATGCCTTGCTCCGGTTTGGATTTGGAAGGGCGTACCTCAAGAATCTCGGTTTCAAGATAGAGCTCATCATCGGCGCGAACCGGTTGGTACCACTTTAGTTCATCCAGGCCAGCACCGATGGTTCCGCCAGCGGGTTTGAATTCGCTTTCGACAAACAGTCGCATGGTGATGGCGGCGGTATGCCAACCACTGGCCGCCAGACCGTCAAACAGGGTCGCCTTCGCAGCCTCTTCGTCGAGGTGAAAGGGCTGCGGGTCGAATTCGGCGGCAAAGCGTTTGATTGCCATTGTGTCGATCAAAAAACGTCCCGAGCCAAAGCGTTGTCCTTGCTTGAGGTCATCAAGATAGTGAATTGGGTTCATGCGAGTTACTCCGTACCGTACCAAGATTATCGGTTGTCTGGGGCAAGGCGTTCTGTTGCCAAGCGGTTAGGCGGTCTGGCAACCGGTCCCTCCTTGATGGGTAGATTCACCAAGGCAGCGAAGGCTGCCAGGGCAATGTCGGCGTACCACATCCAGGAGAAGTCACCGAACCGGGAGATCGTGATGCCACCCAGCCAGGCGCCGAGGAAACCGCCAATCTGGTGCGATAGCAACGTCAGTCCGAACAAGGTCGCCAGATAGCGAGTCCCAAAAAGCTTCCCGACAATCGCCGCCGTGGGGGGAACCGTGGCCAGCCAAGTAAAGCCCAGCCCGGCAGCAAACAGGTAGAACGTCCATTCGGTACGCGGCATCCAGAGATACCAGACAATCAGCAGCGCCCGCGAGGCATACATCACCGCCAGAACATACTTGCTGCGATAACGGGCAACGCAAGAACCAGCGTATAAGCTGCCGAATACGTTGGCCAAGCCGATGATGGCCAGCGACCAACTCGCCACGCTGGGCGGCAGGCCACACAGATTCACTTCACCCGGTAGGTGGGTCACCAGGAAGGCGATATGAAACCCACAGGTGAAGAAGCCGGCATGGAGCAACCCGTAGCTTGGATTCCTGAGTGCTTCCAGCACTGCTGCTCCCAGGCGTGAATCGTCAGCATGTTGTGGCACCGCTGTCGTCGGCCCCGTCAGTTTGCCGACCAGCGGGAGCGCAGCCAGGGTTGCCACAGCCATCGCCCACATGGCGCCCATCCATCCCAGGCTCTGAATCAGTTTTTGCAGGAGTGGCGCAAAGATGAATTGGCCGAAGGAGCCGCCCGCATTGATAACACCAGAGGCGGTACCGCGGGCTTCGAACGGCAAGCGTTGGGCGGCGGCACCAATCAGCACGGAGAAACTGCCGGCCCCCGAACCCATGGAAGCCAGGATACCCAAGGCAATCGCCAGGCCGAAACCGTTATCGATGAAGGGGGTAACGGCGCAACCGAGGGCGAGCGTTATCAAGGCCGCCTTCAACACCAGCCGTGGGCCGTAACGGTCAGCCACCGCCCCGGCAATCGGCTGGATGGCCCCCCAGGTGAACTGCCCGATGGCCAGCGCCAGGCTGATGGTGGCAATACCCATCCCGGTCGAGCTATTGATGGGGCTGATGAAGAGTCCAAAGGATTGGCGGGTTCCCATCGTCACCATGAGAATGCCGGCCGCAGCCAGGGTGACGGACAGGATATCGGGGCGTCGAATAGAGTGAAACATGATGATGACTCAGTGGGTTAGAAGCAATGCTCTGGCGCGGGAAACGAGCCGTCTTTCACCGCTTCGACGCAAGCGCGAACCGCTGATGCGATGTCCGGTTGTGAGGGCCGAGGCGCTGGCCAATACGCATTCGGCGAAGTGGGTGTCAGATACGTGGGGCATGTTCAGGCTCTTTGATTGTTGTCAGATATCGAGCAGTTCGCTTAAGGTCGCATTCGCCATAATCATGCATCCTGTTGTGGCGATGTTGGTGGTCAGGCTATTAGAATGGATGAAGCGTCCCATCTCAACTGAGTTTTTTGTCGCCAAGCATGAGGATTTGTAATGTCAGTCAGCCTCTCCAAGATTCCTTCGCTGGATTTGCTGCGAGGCTTCGTCGCAGTGGGCCGCCGCATGAGTATTACCTTGGCCGCCGGCGACTTGTTTCTGACCCAGTCTGCCGTCAGCCGCCAGATTCATGGCCTGGAGACGGGTTTAGGCGTAAAGCTGTTCGAGCGAACGCATCGCGCCATTCGCTTTACGCCGGAGGGCGAGCAGTTATTCGTTGCCGCCGATAGTGCAATGCAGCTGCTGCAGGACGCGCTCGGCGTGCTGGAGGACAAGTTGCGCCGACGGCCAGTGACGATTACGGCCAGCATCGGATTCGTTGGCTTATGGTTGTTGCCACGCCTTGGCGCGTTTCAGGCGGCGCACCCGGAAATCGAGGTGCGCATTTCGGCGAACAATCAGATTGTGGATTTGCGCAAAGATGGCTTGGACATCGCTATTCGCTATGGGCAGGAAAGCACGATGCCGGCCGGTGCGAGCCGCCTGTTTGGCGAGACTATCTTCCCGGTTGCCCATCCCAGCCTGGGTCTGACGCGTTTGGATAGCCCCGCACTGATTGAGCAGTCCACCTTGCTTGAATTCGAAGGAGATCCCTCCGCTGCGTGGCAATGGAATAGTTGGCTGGAGTCGCAAGCTTGGTCAGGCGTGAAACCGAAGGGCATCCTTCGTTTTAACCTTTACGACCAGTTGATTCACGCCACAGTCGCTGGTCAGGGCATCGCCCTGGGCCGGGGGCAAATCATTGCCCCCATGTTGGCCGATGGCCGCCTGGTTGCGCTGCCGACGCCGCTTCCCGGCCCCAAGTCCAACAAGGTTTACTGCCTGATTCAACGGGATACGCAGCCCAGTAATCAGGCACAAACGCTGATTGACTGGATTCGCACTGAGGCCCGAGCTACGGATTCTGCTCCAGCGCAATGAGCTGAGCGGGAATCTCCTTGGTGACTTTGCCATCGCGTAGCCACGCCCCGCCAGTAGGCAAACTGGGAGCCCATCGTGAAAACCCGTTTGATGAGCTGGCTGGACGGCGCCATGCCGACCAGAAAACCGCCCACGCTGTGGGCGGCCACCAGGATGTCGTGACCCTTGAAACAGACGCCAGCAAATCTCAGTACCCCTTTGAAGTCCTTGCTCCCCCAATCAAGCCAGCTGGCCCGGAAGCCGCGCATGCTTTCGGGCCGGGAGCCGCCAATCCCGCGGTAGTCGTAGGTAATGACGTTAAAGCCGTGGGCGTAGAGAAAATCGGCAAATCGACTGTAGTACCGGCTTTGCACCGAAGTTGCCGGATTGATGATGACAACCGGCGGCAGATTGCCGCCATCTTCTACCTCATGAACCCAGGCGTGGGCATGCAATGGAAATCCATCGACAGCGGGAATGTCTATCTTGAGTGGTCCGGTGAGCGTTGGGGTCATGACTGCGGGTTGGGTTTCCACTGATGGAAGCTCAAGCCTACGGTCGATGCCCTAATCACTCAATTGAGATTTTTGCTGGCTGACATTCCAGCTCGGCATGCGAAGCGCTGGTGATATCGACCTCCGGAATCCAGGAGCGACGACGCCGTTCGATTCGCTCCCCGAGACTTTCTCCATCAAAATCTGCGCTGGCCTGCTTGAGCAAGGTCGGTGAAATGCCCCTTAATGCGTTTGTATTGACCGCTGCAAAGAGGCGCCCAGCTATCTCGCTGGTTACAAGCGGGACGTCTTCACATTGCTTGCAGATGAGGAAGTCAGCGGTTCCGGTACCGAAGGTATGCCTGTCTACCAGCTTCTGGCTCTTGATTTGAACTTTCAGTTTGGCCGAGGGTGATGAAGTCCAAACCACTTGATGGGTCTGGCAGAAAGAGCAAGAACATGTCCGCGCCGGAATCTCTGTCGGGTCAGGCGACCAATCAAGACTGAACGATATGTTGCCGCATTGGCATTGGCCGGAAATCAGCATGAAGCCCCCCTCTGGGCACCAGTCTAACCAAACGCCGCGGTTGCGATAACAGCCTTGATGCGACGGGGCTTCAATGTTGGCTGCGCTACTGTGCGGTTATGCCTTGCGTGATGGATAGCCGCTAACCAAACCGCC
>CAZLPR010000187.1:0-4649 GCA_964561415.1 uncultured Dechloromonas sp.
GGCTGCTGGCCGATCATCCCGAAGCCGCGGCCGAGCAGGCCTGGAGCAGCGCGGCGGAGAATGCGGCGGTCAACCATGTGATTGACCGTATTTTTGTCGCCGAGGGCTGCCGCTGGATCATCGACTACAAAACGGTGCGCCTGCCGGATGCAGCGCTGGCCCGGCGGGCCGAAAGTTTCCGGCCGCAACTTGAGCGTTACGCGGCGTTGTTCAAAGACGACCCGCGGCCGTTACGGATGGCGATTTACTTCCCGCTGCAGGGGCGGCTGGTGGAATTGCCGGTCGTTAGTCGCTAACCGCTAATTTCTTCCTCATCGCTGCCGGCCGGCTGGTTATACTTCGCCCGGCGTGCCAGAGGGGTTTCTGGCATGCGTTTTCAGCTATCCGTTCAGCCTTGAGAAACGTCGTCGATGTCAGATTTTTTTGCTGTTTCAGGTGAATGAATGCGTTTTTTGCCGCTCCTTTTATGTTTGCTCTTGAGCCTTCCCGCCGCTGTGCAGGCGCGGGAGCTGCGCATTGCCATCGGCGCGCATTATCAGGCGGCAAAGGCGCCGGTGGGTGGTCTGCGGAGCGGCCTTTCGGCGTTCAATGAAGATCTTGCGCTGGCCATCTGCCGTCGTCTGAACGCCCGTTGCCTGACGGTCAACGTGAAATTTGGCCAGATATTGCCCGGCATTGCGGCGGGCAAGTATCAGCTCGGGTTCGGTAATTTTCTGCGCACGCCGGAGCGCGAAGCGCAGGTTGCATTCAGTGATGCCATTTGGCGCTCATCGTCGCGCCTGGTCGCCACCGCGGCCACCGCCCAGCGCTTTGCCGCCGAATTTGGTGCCGATGTCGAACTCGACAGCCTGCGCCATGCACGCATCGTGGCGGTGCCCGATACGCAGCAGCACCGGTATCTGCAAGCCTTGGCCGGCCCGCATTCATTGACCTTGCTCAGCGCCGTGACCAATGTGGAAGCGTTTGCGCTGCTGCGCGAAGCGCGGGCCGATTTTGCCTTGCTGCCGATACTCAGCGCCTACACCGAGATAGCGCGGGCAGAGGCTGGGGGGCTTGAGTTTTTCGGCGTCCCCGAAGCCGGGCGCGGGCTTGGCGGGACGGTGCATATTGCCTTGCCGAAAAGCGACGCAGCCTTGTGTGAATCGGTCAACAAAGCCATTGCCGAACTGCGTGCCGACGGTACTTATCACCGCATTGTGCGGCGCTATTTCCCTTTTAGCCTGGAGTGAGGATGAGTAGTTTGCTGACCCACTTGAAAGGGATTCGCGCCGGCCGCGCTTTTGCGTTGCTGGCTATTATTTTTGTGCTGACTTTCGGCATCATGGTCGTTCTCATCGTCCTCGATCAGCAGCGCGTCATCAATGCCACGGCCCGCCTGCAGGAGCAGACGGTGCCGGAAATCATCCGCTTTCAACGCCTGGCGCGCAATCTCGAGCAGTTGCGTCAGGAGGGCGAGCGCCTGTTCGCCGCGACCACGCCGCAGGCGCGCAAACAGGCGATTTTCGTCATCACGCTGGTCGCAAGTCACCCCAGCGTGCTCGAGCATCGCGAATCGGCCGAGCTGGCACGCCAGGTCGAACATTTTTTGGTTGATGTGGTACGCCAGTCGGCCAGGGATCGTCTGGCTTTGGCTACCAATTACGAGGAATGGCAACGTCTGGCGGCGCGCCTGGGTTTGCTGGTGGACGATGTTTCAGTCCAGGGGATCAATCTGGCCTATGTCGATCTGGGCGATGTCTCGGCAGCCATGCGCCAGGCCAGTTTCATGCTGACGGCGGCGCTGGTCATGGTCGGGCTGTTTCTGGTCATTTTTCTGATCCTGCTGCGCGTCCATCTGATTCATCCCTTGCAACGCATTGACCGCGCCTTGTCGGACCTCGGCGTCGATCGTCCGGCGCCCGTATTCAAGCCCTCCGCAATGCTTGAAATTCATGCGGTTGAAGAGGCCATCGGCAAACTGCATGCCTCGTTGCTGCAAAATGAAGAAGCCCGTCTGGCGCTGGAAAAGCTGGCCAACAAGGATGGCCTGACCGGGCTGACCAACCATCGCCACTTCATGCTGGTGGCGGATGCCGAGTTGCGTCGCGCCCAGCGCTATCAGCGGCCGATTACCGTCGGCATGGCCGACCTCGATTCATTCAAACAGATCAACGACACCTATGGGCATGCCGCCGGCGATACCGTTCTGCGCGCCTATGCCGCGCTGATGCTCGATACGCTGCGTCAATCCGACCTCATTTGCCGCTACGGCGGCGAGGAATTTGCCTTCGTTTTTCCCGAAAGCCCATTGGCTGAAACGGCCAAGCTGGCCGAACGTTTTCGCGCCCTGGGCGCTGATTACGACATTTCTCTGGCCGATGGTCGCGTCATTCGCGTCACCATGAGCATCGGCCTGGCCGAGGCCAGCGATTGCCCGATCGAAGTGGCGTTAAAGCGGGCCGATGAAGCGCTCTACGAAGCCAAGCGGCTGGGGCGTAACCGGGTCGTGGTAGCGGGCGAACCGCCGGCGGCCTGAGCCAGAGTCGCCGCCATGCCGCGGCGGCTTGCTGCTTCAGGCGCCGGTTTTCCCGGCCATGAGTAACGCTTCCAGGCTCTCGGGGGGCAGGGGGCGGCCAAAATAGTAGCCCTGCACTTCGTCGCAGCCATGTTTTCTCAGGATGTCGAGTTGTTCGACCGTTTCCACCCCTTCGGCAATGACGCGGAGCTGCAAGGTTTGGCCCAGCTGGATGATGGCGCGAACGATGGCCAGGTCATCGGCATCGTGGTCGATGTCACGGACAAAAGACTGGTCGATTTTCAGTTTGTTGACCTTCATGGTTTTCAATGAACTCAGGCTCGAATACCCCGTGCCGAAATCGTCGATGGCAAACTGAACGCCTAGCTGCTTGAGCCTTTGAATCGTATCGAGCGTGCCATTCAGATTGCGCATCAACACCGATTCGGTGATTTCGATTTCCAGCTGCCCGGCAGGCAATCCCGAGCGGCGCAGCGCGTTTTCTATGATCTCGATGAGATCGCCCCGGTTGAACTGCAAGGCTGAAATATTCACCGCGATCATTAATGGCGGCAGGCCGGATGCCCGCCACTGCGCTCCTTGCCGACAAGCCTCTTCGAGAACCCATTGGCCAATCGGGACGATCAATCCGCAGTCTTCCGCCAGCGGGATAAAGTGCGCCGGCAAAATCTCCCCCAGCGTCGGGTGATGCCAGCGCAGCAGCGCTTCAACGCCGATCATTTCGTTACTGGCCAAGTCAATTTGCGCTTGGTAATGGAGCCGAAACTCGGCGTTTTTCAGGGCGTTGCGCAAATCGACCTGCAGGCGCAGCCGTCCTTTGGCATCGCCACTCATCGCTTCGGTGAAGAATCGGTAAGCATTTTTGCCGCGGCTCTTGGCGTCGTACATGGCGGCATCGGCGTTTCTGAGCAGGGAATCAAAATCCTTGCCGTCATCGGGAAATAGCGAAATGCCGATGCTGGCAGAGACGGCAAAGGTGTTTTCCTCAAAAGTGAAAGGCGCCGCCAGCGCATTGAGCATTTTTTCGGCAATCCGGGCGACGATCTCGGGCTCGCGGATATTCGCCAGCATGACAATGAATTCGTCGCCGCCCTGGCGTGAGATGGTGTCTGCCTCGCGGATAAAACCCTGCAGCCGCTCGACCATCGCCGTCAGCAGCTTGTCGCCGGCATGGTGGCCGAAGCTGTCGTTGATGTTCTTGAAATTGTCGAGGTCGATAAACATTAGCGTAATGCCCGATCCTGCGCGCAGTGCGCTGGCGCAGGCATTGGCAAAACGGTCGCGGAGCAATACGCGGTTCGGGAGTTTGGTCAGCGGGTCGTGGTGCGCCAGAAACTCAATGCGCTCCTCGGCTTTTTTCCGCTCGGAGATGTCGGAAAAAATGGCGACATGATTGACGATCTCGCCGGCTTCATTTTTGACCGTGTTGATGCTGAACCACTTGGGAATGATTTCGCCTGTTTTGCACCGGTTCCAGAGCTCGCCTTTCCAGAATCCCCGGCCCAGCAGGGCGTTCCACATTGTTGTGTAGAAGTCTTTATTTTGCCGGCCGGAGGTGAGAATTCGCGGATTCTTGCCAATCACCTCATCTTCCGAGTAGCCGGTAATCTGGCTGAAAGCCCGGTTGACCGTGACGATCTCGTTTTGCCGGTTGGTGATCATGATGCCTTCCTGGCTATTTTTGAACACCTCGGCGGCCAGGCGGAGTTTTTCCGTGACGACGCGCTGCAGTTGTGACTCGTGCTCGACCTGGAAGCGGCCAAGCAGGTCATTGATGTCTTCGACCAGCCGGCCAAGCTCATTTTCGGCGTGCGCGACGGGTACTTTCAGTGTTTCTCCGGCGCTCGCATTGATCGCATGCAGCCGGTCCGAAATCGACTTGACCGGCCGCACGACGAGCCAGGTGATGACGGCGCCGATGACGCCGACAATGCCGGTGGCGAGGAGGATCAGAATCGTCGCCGCATGGCGCACATCGGCGCGGACTGTTTTTTGAATTTCCGGCCAGTTCGGCGTGACCAGGATTTCGCCGATTTTTTCCGTCGGGTCAAAGGGCGAGTGGATGGCGCGCGTCAATGGAACCGCTTCGACTGCGTGATCGGCAATCAGGCGGGGTTGCGCCCGGCTGGCCGTG
>CAZLPR010000188.1:0-4608 GCA_964561415.1 uncultured Dechloromonas sp.
TGGCGCTACCGGCGCGCCGGGGCGCAGCTTCATCAGGTTATCGACAATCACCTTGTCGCCGGCTTGCAAACCGCCGGTGACGACCCAATCCTTGCCGCGCCATTCGGCGACCTGAATCGGCCGCGGCGCCACTTTGTCTTCGGCCCCCGCGAGCATCACCATCGCACCTTGTTCAGATTGAATAATGGCCGTTTGCGGCACCAGGAAAACGCCTTCGCGCTCGCCGGTGAGGAGGCGGATGCGGACGAACTGGCCCGGTAAAAGCTGGTTGTCCCGGTTGTCGAACTCGGCGCGCAATTGCTGCGTGCCCAGCGTTGTGTCGATATTGCTGGCGAGGAAGTTGAGCTTGCCCGGTTTGGCATAGACCGTACCGTTGGCCAGAATCAATTCGACGCCCTTGACGTTCCGCTGGGTGACGCGGCCGCCGGCAAGTTTGTTCAGGTCGCTGTCGCCCAGGCTGAAACTGACCCAGATCGGGTTGCTCTGGAAAATCGAGGTAAGCAGGCTGTCGGCGCCGGCGCTAATCAGATTGCCTTCGGACTTGACAGCGCGCCCGGTGCTGCCGCCAACCGGGGCCGTGACGGTGGTCCAGGAAAGATTGAGCTGGGCCTGATGCAGCGCAGCTTGAGCGATGGCGTAGGTCGACACCGCCGCATCGTATTCGCGCTGGCTGATTGCCTTCGATTCGATCAAGCCTTTCAGGCGCAGCATTTCGCGGTTGGCCTGATCGGCCTTGGCTTTAGCGTCGGCGAGCGCGATTTCGTAAGTCGAAGGGTCAATCTGGAACAAGGGCTGGCCGGTTTTGACCGTTTCGCCTTCCTGATAAAGCCGTTTGAGCAGAATGCCGCCGACGCGGGCGCGCACTTCGGTTTCCCGCGCGCCTTCGGTTTGCGCCATGATTTCGATCGACGACGGCACGCTTTGCGGCTGGACTTCGAGCACGCTGACCGGCGGCTTGCTGTCCGAGCAGGCGCCGAGGGCGCTGGCGGCGATAATCAGGGAAAGGGTGGTGCGCCGAAACAGGTGGCCGGAAGTCATGAGGATTGCTCCATTGAGGAATATTTGCGTTATTATATACATTCAAGCATGTATGTAAATGATTTAAATAGTCACTAGAATGGCTGGGTGTTTATAAAAAACCGCAGCTCAGGGCGGTTGGAGGAGGAATGAAGTGGTGAGAAAAACCAAGGAAGATGCTGAAAAAACGCGCAAGGAATTGATCGATGCGGCGCGTCAGGTTTTTCACCAGTGCGGCGTCAGCCGGTCGACGCTGGAGAAAATTGCCAAAGCCGCCGGCGTGACGCGCGGTGCGGTTTACTGGCATTTCAAGGATAAAGCAGCGTTGTTTTTCGCCATGCGCGAGGATGTTTTTACGCCGATGGTCGAGCGGACGGATTCTTTCCTGTTTTCGACCGCTTATGAAAATCCGCTGGATGCCATCGAGGCCTCGCTTAAGGAATTTTTCCGCGTGCTTGAAGATTGTTCGGTCGTGCGCGAAGTTTTCGAAATCATGATTTCACGCTGCGAATACGTCGATGAGTTTGCCAGCGTGCAGGAGGAAGTCGGCCGGCCGGCGCAGGAGTTTCTGCGCAAAATTGAGAGCGTTTATCAGCAGGCGGCCGAGAAGGGCATGCTGCGCCCCGGTCTCGAACCGACCCAGGCGGCGCACGATACCTGGGCGTTTACCAGCGGCCTATTGCATTTGCTGCTTGGCTGTCAGATCGATCGTGGCCTTGATGCGCAAATTCCCGAGATGATTTCGCGCCACATGGCGTTGCGGCGGCGCGCTATTTAGCGTGCCGGGTGCCGTTCAGGATATCCAGCTTGGGCCGGTAAAGTTCGGTTTCGATCCCCATCAGGCCGAGTACGGTGTGCACGACGTTGTCATGCGTAAAATGGTCGCCGCTCTTTTTTTGCAGCGCCGCGCGGTCGATATTGTTGAAACCGCTGCCGAGCCAGATGATCGCCGGCACATGCAACTGATTGTCCGGCGCGATGGCGCGCGGCAAGCCGTGCAAATAGATGCCATTTTCACCCAGCGATTCGCCGTGGTCGCTCAGGTAAAAAAGCGCCGTCTGGAAGTTTTGATCATGGCGCTTGAGCTGCTCGATGGTTTTGCCGAGAAAATGATCAGTGTAAAAAATGGCGTTATCGTAGGCGTTACCGATTTCTTCGCGCGTGCACTGGCTGAGGTCATTGCTTTGGCAAACCGGCTGGAATTTCGCGAAATCGGACGGGTAACGCTTGAAGTAAGCCGGCCCGTGATTCCCCATCTGGTGCAAAACAACGAACAGATCGCCCGTCGGGTGGCTGTCGACGAAAGCCTGCAGCCTGGGCAGCATGCCTTCGTCCCGGCATTCTTCATCACATAGCGGGTTCGTTTGAGGCGACTTGAATTCCTCGTAAGGGCTGCGCGCGGCGACGCCTTTGGAGTCCGAGTTATTGTCCAGCCACAGCACATTGACCCCGGCATGCTGCAAAACGTCGAGCAGGTTCTCCCGGGAGGCCGCCGTTTTCAGGTCGAAATCATTCATCCCGGACATGGAAAACATGCAGGGCACCGAAACCGCGGTCGACGTGCCGCACGCCCAATAATTCGAAAAGTTCATCACTTGCGCCGCTTTTAGCTGCGGTGTGGTTTCGCGGGCATAACCGTTGATCGAGAAGCGGTCGGCCCGAGCTGTTTCGCCCACCACCAGCACCGTCAGATGGCGCTGCTGGTCAGCGCTCGCCTTGCGCGCATCCGCCCCGAGGACGGTCAATGTTTCGGCGCTTTCTGTGGCAAAAGCCTGGTTGGCATAGCGGATTGCCGAATAGGTGAAGTAGGCGGGATTGGTGTAGCTGCGCAAGGGCTTGTGTTCGCGCAGAAACGAGGCGTAAAAACTACTGGAGGCCATGACGAGGGCGATGACGATCACAATCAGGCCAGTAATCAGCCCGGCGCGCCAAGCCAGTTCGCGCCGCCAGCCGCGCCAGCGGAGCGGTATTTTCGCCACGATGATGGCCGGCAGGACGCCGAGAAAAATCAAATAGGCGAATAGCTTGCCGGTGATCAGATCGCGTGTTTCGGCAGGATTGGTCTGCACGGCATTGCGCAGCATTTCATCGCTGATGATGACGCCGTAGCTGTCCATGAAATAGGCAGCCAGCGAGGCGAGGAGCAAAAAGACAATCAGTACCGGCTTGGTCGCCCGGCCGAAACTGATCAAGGCCAGCAAAAGGGCGTTGACCGCGACAAACGACACGGTCAGCGACGCCAGGTAGACGGCTTTGCCACTCTCCAGCGGGTAGATTTTCAGTGTATTGGCAAAAAACGTCAGGTTGCCGGCTGCAACGAGAAACAGGCTGACGAGCAAAATCAAGGTGTTGCTGCTCAGCCCGTTGATGGGCAATCGGATTTTCATAAAAACTGCTTTACCTGTGAATGGCGGGGGCTGTCTTGGGTGCGGCGTCGATGGCGGCGGGAAGGGTATATCGAGAAAATTAATGCTTGCTTAAGCGGTATGTAAGCACCGGCTGAAAAGAGATGGCGGCGAGACTTTTCGCCTGAGGCCATGATTTTATAGCTGATGCGCCATAAAACGGATGGGGGCGCCTTAACGGCTGCGCAGCTTTTGCCACATGCTCCAGCTAAAGAAAAACAGGCCTACCCAGATTAGCCCGAAGCTGGCCAGGCGGGCGGTTTGCAGCGGTTCGCCAAAAAGCCAGATGGCGGTGGCGAATTGCATGCTCGGGTTGATGTACATGAGCATGCCGACCGTCGCCAGATCGAGGCGCTGGGTGGCGGCGGCGAAGGCCATGAGCGGCACGGCGGTGAGAATGCCGGCGCCGATCAGCAATGCGCCGGTCGACGGCGTTTGGGCCGCAAAAACCAGGTGGCCGTTTTGCGCCTGCCAGATCGCGTAGATGCCGCAGATCGGCAGCATGGCGAGGGTTTCCAGCCAGAGCCCGGAAAGCGCATCGACCGGGATTTTTTTGCGCACCAGGCCGTAGGTGCCGAAGGTGGCGGCGAGAAAAAGCGAAACCCAGGGCAGGCTGCCGAGGGCAATGATTTCGTTGATCAGGGCGGCGATGGCGAAGGCGACTGAAATCCACTCCAGTTGGTTCAGCCGCTCTTTCAGGATCAGCAGGCCGAGCAGGACGCTGACCAGCGGCGTCAGAAAGTAGCCGAGGCTGGAGGCGACCACTTGTTGATGCGCCACCGCCCATAAAAACATCAGCCAGTTGCTGCCGACCAGCAAGGCGGCCAGCGCCAGCATGGCGAACTGGCGCGGGGTTTTGAAAACAGCCAGCACTTTGCCCCAGCCCTGGCGCAGGGTGAGCAAGATGGCGACAAAAACGCAGGCCCAGACGGCGCGGTTGGCGAGAATATCCATCGGGGCAAGTTGCGACAGCTGATGGAAATAGAGCGGGAAAAAGCCCCAGATGCCATAGGCGAGCAGGCCGAAGCCGATGCCGGCGAGATGCGTTTTCGGATGCATGCGTTTCAGGGCTTGCTACGCAGGATGTCGAGCGCAGCCGAGCGGTAATCGCGTCGGTAAAGGACGATCAGCACAATCAGCGCCAACAGGCCGAGTGCCGCCGGGGGGAGCAGCCAGCCGGCGGCGG
>CAZLPR010000189.1:0-2757 GCA_964561415.1 uncultured Dechloromonas sp.
ACCCGCTGGTGGACGCGGCGATGCGCCAACTCAATCACAGCGGCTGGATGCATAACCGCCTGCGCATGGTCGTCGCCTCCTTTTTAACCAAGGATCTCGGCATCGACTGGCGGCTGGGCGAAAAATACTTTGCCGAACAGCTCAACGATTTCGACCTTTCAGCCAATAACGGCGGCTGGCAATGGGCCGCATCCAGCGGTTGCGATGCCCAACCTTATTTCCGGATTTTCAACCCGATTACGCAATCGGAAAGGTTCGACCCGGAAGGTAAATTTATCCGCCGCTACGTGCCGGAACTGGCCAAGCTTGCCAACAAATACATCCACGCGCCCTGGCTCATGGGGCGGGTTGAGCAGGAAGGGCTGGGCGTCATCATCGGCCGCGACTACCCCGGGCCGATTGTCGATCATGCCCAGGCCAGAGCCGAAACGCTGGCCCGTTACGCCGTGGTCAAAAAATAAAATCTCCGGCTGCCGTATTCAAAGGCGCCAGATCGGTCATTGCTTCGCACCATACGAAACCCGGTCGCGACCGCCTTCTTTCGACAGGTACATCGCCGCATCGGCCGATTTGAGCACTTCTTCCTGGCTCCGCTCGTGATCGAGAAAAAGCGTCAGCCCGATACTCGCCGTGCAGTGATGCTCAACCTGGCGCGTGACCCCGCTGCAAGTCGTGACTGCCAAAAAATACGGGGCTGCCAGCGCCGCCCGAATTTTCTCGGCGACTAACTCAGCCTGCGCCATCGAGGCGGCAAAATCGACATCGAGCTCACCCAGTATGACGACAAACTCATCGCCGCCAAAGCGGGCGACGGTATCCATTTCGCGAACGCATTTAACGATGCGCTGGGCGGCCTCAACCAGCAGCAGATCGCCCGCCTCGTGCCCATGCGCATCGTTGAGCGGCTTGAAATGGTCAAGATCGAGAAAGAGCAGCGCCCCGTAGCGGCCGCTACGCTTGCTCGCCGCCATGGCGTGCTGCAAACGATCATTCAAGGTCAGGCGATTGGGGAGCTGAGTCAGCGGATCGTGAAAAGCCAAATGATGGATTTTTTCTGCCGCGACCTGACGCTCGGTAATATCCCGGGAGAGAACGACGACATATTTGACCGCCCCTTCGGCATCGCGAACCACACCACCGTGCGATTCCATCAGACAGATTTCGCCGTTTTCGGTTATGAAACGATATTCGAGATGCTGGCCAATACCGCTCACGATGGTTTCACGGAAAGCCTGTTCGACACGCTCACGATCTGCCGGGTGGACATCGACAAACGAAATGCTGCCGGCCATATCACGCCCACCCAGCAAACGGGCATAAGATGGACTGTTGTAAATGCGCCGCCCCCGGTTATCGAGAACGGCAATGAAGCCATCAATATTTTCAGCCACCAGGCGAAAAAACTCTTTCTGCTCACGCAGCGCCTCTTCGGCATTTTTGACGGCACTGATATCGGAAATCGCCAAATTGCACACTCTCATTGCCGGATCGGTCACCGCCTCAATCAACACGGCAAGCGGTTGATGCCGGCGCCTCGGGAGCAAGTCGAGTTCGCACGTCTGACGTCCACCCTGAGCAAATACTCGGGCTAAAAATTCATTGAAAGTCGATACCGAATCAGGGGCAATGTAGGCAGACAAAAGCTGCCCATTCAGCATGGCTCCCGGCAAATCGAGCAGACCGGCGGCGGCCCGGTTGAACAGACGAATGCGGCTATCCGCCGTAATAGTGCAGTAGCCCACCGGCGCGAACTCGAAGAGATCGGCAAAACGATGACTACCTTCAATCTCCGCCTGCGCTGCCCGCAAAGCAGCATTTTGCATTTCCAGTTCAATCTGATGAACTTGCAGTTCATGCACCAGCTTCAAAAGATCGGAATGACTGTCAATGTCGACTGAAGCCCCGCCGCGCAGAGCCAGTTGCTTCTCGGCGCAACCGCGCAAATCATCGGCTGGAGAAGGGATGGCCTTCTTTTTGCTCACTCGTCGCTCCCGGTTTTACCTCATGAGGCGCAGGGTTCTGAACGCCTCTTGGGCAAGCCAGAAAAATTGGGCGAATCGGCTTAACAAAAGGCCAAGTCAATTACCAAGCCAATTTATGTCGTTCTCCGCCCTGCCGGAATACTCAATTTGGATTAGATAAAATGCCTCGAATTTGGTAATTTTTGCCGGCCAGTCCCGCTGCCGGCCCGCGCCAGCCAAACTCTCAGGCGGGAGAGCGAAATCCCGCGTCAATCCAACGATGCGCACTGGCGGCAGTGAGCTTGAAGCCGGCCTCGACGCGCACCCGGGCCAGTTCTTCATCGTTGCAGTCGCTGGCGGCAAGCCAGGCGTGCGGATCATCCTCGTCAGCGACGATGTCAAGACTGACCGTTATTCGCCCGGATTCCGTGTTGACCGCAAGTTTCTGGTGATACATCGCATACAGATGCTGCTCGTGGCGACGGATCACCTCCGAAGCCGTTTTCACCAAAGTGCTGAAGGCCGAGGCATCCAGCGGCTTGGGATTCTTCTTGTCACGCCCCATCGTCCATGGCCCGACCAGCGCCGGCTCGGATTCGCCATCCTTGATCATCGCCACGGCCCAGCCTTCGTCTTCTTCATTTTTGATGACGCGCGCCGTCCAGCCTTTATTAATCCATAGCAAGGGTTCAAAAACAGGCTCAGGCGATTCAGCCTCGTTCAGTTCATTCAATGACATGTTTACGTTCAGTTTCTACGGCAGTGCCGATCAGTTCGCCGCCCTCCGGAGCGGCGG
>CAZLPR010000189.1:2767-4607 GCA_964561415.1 uncultured Dechloromonas sp.
CAGCGACCAAGCGGCGAGAAAAAGGAAGTCCGGCCGGCAATCAGCCAGCCGTTTTAGCGGCAATGTAACCAGCAAGCAGGCCAAGCAGCTCGTCCTCGTCATACGGCTTGCCGAGGTAATGATTGGCCCCGATTTGCAATGCATAATTGCGGTGCTTGTCGGCCGTCCGCGAGGTGATCATGATCACCGGCAACGCCCGCAAATGTTCGTCAGCCCGCAGGTTACGGACAAAATCGAAGCCATCCATGCGCGGCATTTCGATGTCGGAGAGAATCACATCCGGCGTCACTTCGAGCAATTGCTCGAGCGCATCGACGCCATCCTTGGCCAGAATGACCTGATAACCCTCACGCGCCAGCAAGCGGCTGATAATCTTGCGCACGGTCAGCGAGTCATCGACCACCATCACGGTCGGCAATTTGGCCTTGATACTGACAGCCGGCGCCGTTACCGATCCGGTCACCGCCGGACTCCGACTGGCCAGCGCCACCGGGTTGAGAATAAGCACGACTTGACCATCGCCCAGCACGGTTGCCCCGGAAATGCCGACGACACGGGAAAGCTGGGCGCCAATGTTCTTGACGACGACTTCCTGGTTGCCCTTCAGCTCATCGACCTGCGCCGCCACGCGCTGCGTCCCGGAGCGCAACAGCAGCACCCAGTAGCGCCGATGTTCCTCGGGCACGGCGTTGCTGTCGCCGAGCAGATGCGGCAGGTAATGGAAGGGATAGCGCTTGCCTTGCCACTCCGCCTCGCCTTGTTCACGCAGCGCCGCCAAAGCGTTTTCCTTGAGCTCCTGCACTTGTTCGATCATCGTCGATGGCACGGCATAGACACGCGTGCCAACCCGCAGCAGGAGCGTTTTGGTGACCGCCAGCGTGAGCGGCAGATAGAGGCGGAAGGTCGTTCCCTGGCCTGGCTGCGAGAGGATTTCGATCCGCCCGCCGAGTGCCGCAACCTCGGTCTTGACCACATCCATGCCGACGCCACGGCCAGAAACCTGGGTCAATTCGGTCGCGGTCGAGAATCCGGGCTGGAAGATGAAATCAAACAAAGTGCCTGGGTCAACCGCCTGATCGGGCTGGAGCCAGCCCATCGCCTCAGCGCGGGCGCGAATACGCGGCGCATCCAGACCCTGGCCGTCATCCGTCATGGCGAGAATAATTTCGTTGCCTTCCTGGGTCAGCGCCATGCCGATTTCGCCGACTTCGGACTTGCCCGCCGCCACACGCTGTTCGCGACTTTCAATGCCGTGGGTGATGGCGTTGCGCAGCATGTGCTCGATCGGCCCGAGTATCTTGTCGAGCACCGAGCGGTCAATTTCAACCTGGCCGCCGGCAATATCGAGATTGGCCCGCTTGCCGACATCCTTGGCGGTTTGTCGAACAATGCGGTAGAGACGTTCGGCCTGGCTGGCGAACGGGATCATCCGGACGCTCATCAGTTCCTGCTGCAGACTGCGATTCAGTCGCGACTGAGCGAGAATGGCCGCATTCGCCTCGTCCAGATTCTTCAACAGATTTTGCTGCACGGTCGCCACGTCATTGACCGACTCGGCCATAAAACGGGTGAGTTCCTGGAAGCGCGTGAAGCGATCAAGCTCAAGCGGATCGAACTCGGCCTCGCCTTCCGGCGACTGGGCAACATGTGACTGGATCTGGCTTTCCGCCTGGATTTCAATTTCCCGCAACTGACGGCGCAGACGAATGACGTTTTCGGTCAGATCAAGCAGCGAGCCTTTCAGGCTACGCATTTCGCCTTCAATGCGCGTTCGCGCAATCGACAATTCACCGGCTTCACTGACCAGCCGGTCAATCAGCTCGGCGCGCACACGCAGCGT
>CAZLPR010000190.1:0-2604 GCA_964561415.1 uncultured Dechloromonas sp.
CTCCCCGTGCGGCGCGTGGTGAAGGGCTTGATGCAGCGCTGGCGGCGCCGCTCTATATTCGCGACAAAGTGGCCAAAACCGTGGCAGAACGCCTCAGTGAGGGTGGTCGGGCGTGAGCGAGTTGCGCATCGTCGCCGAGTTTTTTCCGATGAACGAGCGCGATCTCGATGCAGTGACTGCGCTGGAAGCATCGATGCAGCCGTTCCCCTGGTCACGCGGCAACTTTGCCGACTCGCTGGCGGTCGGCCATAGCGTCTGGGTCTTGCGCGTCGGCGGTGATTTAATCGGTTTTTCAGTGGTGATGGCGGTGCTCGACGAGGCGCATCTGCTGAATATCGGCGTCTGCCAGCGCTATCGAGGACAAGGCTATGGCGCGCGCTTATTGCGCCACGCGATGGAAAACGCCCGCCTCAACCATGCCACCAGGCTGTTTCTCGAAGTTAGGCCATCCAACGAGCGGGCGGTCGATTTGTACCGTCATTTCGGGTTTCGCCAGATTGGCTTGCGCAAGGGCTATTACCCGGCCAGCAACGGGCGCGAAGATGCGCTGATCTTTGACAAGGAGCTGGCATGAGTCTGAGCCGTGAGCAAATGCTGGTCGAAATGGGCATTTCGCCGATCTGGGTGCAACGGGCATCAGGCGTGCTGGTAAATGCACCGCTTGAAGAGCCGCCGACCGGAGCTGCCGTTGCTGTGGAAAAGGCAGCGGTTTCCTCCGGACGTTCGGCCAGCGTGGCGGCGAGCGAAGCGCCGTTGATGCCAGTCAGGCATGGCGTGCTTCAAAAGGATTCTCCACCGCTTGCTGCGCCCATGGAAACAAAGCCTGGCTCCACGAGCATGGAAACAAAAAGCGTTCCTGCGGTCGACCTCATGAACTGGCCGGAATTGACCAAACAGGTTGCGGTTTGCAAAACTTGCCCACTGTGCGAGCAACGCAAGCAGGCGGTGCTCGGTGTCGGCGATCTCAATCCGGACTGGTTGTTTATCGGTGAAGGGCCAGGGGCAGAGGAAGATACGCAGGGCGAACCGTTTGTTGGCCCGGCCGGCAAACTGCTCGATAACATGCTGGCCGCGCTTGATATCAGCCGTGACCACAAGGTGTACATCGGCAATGCGGTGAAGTGCCGGCCGCCCGGCAATCGCACGCCGGAAGCGGCCGAAATCGCCGCCTGCCGGCCTTACCTTGAGCGCCAAATTGCCTTGCTCAAGCCAAAAATCATTGTCTTGCTTGGCAAGGTAGCAGTACAGAGCGTGCTACATGAGGATAAAACTCTCGCCTCGATGCGTGGCAAGCGCTTCGAGTACGAAGGCATTCCCGTCGTCGTGACTTACCACCCGGCGTACCTGCTGCGCAATTTGCCCGACAAGATCAAGGCCTGGGAAGACCTGCTCTTTGCCCGCCGTCTGTTGCGGACGCAGGCTTCACCGGAGTTGCCGTTTTAAGCTGGAACCCTCGGTTGAGGTTTCCAGCTTTAATGGTGATTTGAATCGTCCAGATGCTGGACGTCGTCCTGGGTCAACTGGTTGGCAATGTGGCGCTGGCGGATGATATACATCAGCGTGCTGACAAAAAGACCAAATAGCGTGACGACCCAGTGGATTGATAAATCAATCTTGATCATCAGGTAGTACAGGCCGGTCATGATCAGGATGGAAATGTTTTCGTTGAAGTTCTGCACGGCGATCGAGTGGCCGGCGCCCATCAGGATGTGGCCGCGATGCTGGAGCAGGGCGTTCATGGGCACGACAAAGAAGCCGGAAAGGCCGCCAATAATGATCAGCAATGGCACTGCCAGCCATAAGTGATGGACAAAATTCATCGCCAGCACGATCAGGCCCATGGCAATGCCGAGCGGAATGACGCGCACCGATTTGCGCAACGTGATGAATTTCGCGGCCAAAATGGCGCCGCCGGCAACGCCGATGGCGACGACGCCCTGGAGCATTGAGGATTTCGAGAGATCGAGATTCAACGCCACTTCCGACCACTTGATGACGATAAATTGCAGCGTCGCTCCGGCGCCCCAGAATAGGGTGGTCACGGCCAGTGAAATTTGCCCGAGTTTGTCGCGCCAGAGCAGCGTCAGGCAGTGGTTGAATTCGTGGATCAGGTAAAACGGATTCTTTTTCAGTTGTTTGTGATCAACGCCGGTATCCGGGACATAGAGGTTGAATGCGGCAGCCAGCAGGTAAAAAACGGCGACAAAGGAGAGCGCCATTTCGCTGGTCGTGTCGATGCCGGTATCGATAATGGGGAAGTTGAAAGCAAGCAGGGAATGGGCGATATTGGGTTGGATCAGCATGCCGCCGATGACGACGCCGAGGATGATGGCGCCGACGGTCAGGCCTTCGATCCAGCCATTGGCCACGACGAGCAGGCGGTGCGGCAGGTATTCGGTCAGGATGCCGTATTTGGCCGGCGAATAGGCGGCGGCGCCGAGGCCGACGACGGCGTAGGCAACTAACGGATGGGCGCCCCAGAACATCATGCTGCAGCCGATGATCTTGATCGCGTTGCTGATGAACATGACCCGCCATTTCGCCATCGAATCGGCGAAAGCGCCGACAAAGAATTCGCCACGCCCGAGAAGCCGATCATCTCCA
>CAZLPR010000190.1:2614-3160 GCA_964561415.1 uncultured Dechloromonas sp.
GCGCCGACAAAGGCGGCGAGCAGTACATAAGACAAGGTGAAAAAGGTTTTGAGCAGCGGCTCATACTCGGCCGGCGCCTGCATTTCGCGCAGGGCGGCAATGGCGGTGATGAGCAGGGCGTTATCGGCCAGCGCGGAAAAAAACTGCGCCGCCATGATGATGTAGAAGCCGAATGGCACTTTTGCGATTGTCTCGTTATAACTTTGGTCGAGGGTTATACCACGCTTGGCGAACGGCGCAAGGCTTGCGAAGCCCCGGTAATTGTGCATCAAGTGGCAGGCCATCTTGAGGTTGGTAGGGCGGTAAATTTTAGCTTGGGGTGGGCGGTGAAGATGAAATGCCGCGGTCAACGCCAAAAAATGGCCAAAATTGCGCGTACATAACAGATGAGGCGGTGGAAGCGCCGGCTAATGTGATTGAATATCGACCGCACTTATCACGGGAGAATAATCATGGCTGACCGGCGTTTGCAGGTCTTTCATGCCGTCGCAAAACATCTGAGTTTTACCAAGGCGGCCGATGCGCTGTTCATGACGCAACCGGCCG
>CAZLPR010000190.1:3170-4034 GCA_964561415.1 uncultured Dechloromonas sp.
CTTTCCAGGTCCGGCAACTTGAGGAACAATTGGGCACGCGGCTGTTTGAGCGCCGACACGGCAGCATTTTGCTGACCCCGGCGGGGGAAATCGTACGCTCGTATGCCGAGAAAATTCTCGCGCTGTCCGATGAAATGGAAACGCGGGTCGGCGAAATGACCGGCGAAATGCGCGGCCCCTTGCTGGTAGGGGCGAGTACGACGATTGCCGAGTTTTTGTTGCCGCGCGTCTTGGGTGAGTTCAACGCGCTTTACCCGCAAGTGCGCGTCAATCTTTTTGTCGCCAATTCAGAAAATGTCGAAAATCAGGTGGCCGAACATCGGCTCGATGTCGGACTGATCGAGGCGCCGGCCCGCTTGCCCGGCTTGACCAGTCAGGTTTTCTGCGACGACGAGCTGCTGGTGATTTGTGCGCCGGATTATCCGCTGGCGGGTATGAAGTCGGTGACGCCGAAAGTCCTCGCCGAGTATGAGTTCATCTCGCGCGAAGTCGGCTCCGGGACGCGGGAAGTGACCGATAGCTATTTTCGCAGCCACAAGATTGCGCCGGAAACCCTGAAGACGCAGATGGAGCTGGGCAGTCCGGAAGCGCTGAAAGGCGTTGTCGCCACCGGGCTGGGTTTTGCCATCGTTTCCCGCCTTGCCATCGAAAAAGAGCGGCAGCTCCGCACACTGGTCGTCATCCCGCTCAAGCCGCCGCTCAAGCGCAGTCTGTATCTGACTTATCCGCTCGACCGTTTCCAGTCGCGATTGACCGCCACCTTCATTGAGTTTGCCCAGCGCCAGTTGAAAGGCCCGGTGTTATGAAAACTTCCCGCCCGATTCGGGCCCGCATTGCCCCGCATGCCATTCTGCACAATTACCG
>CAZLPR010000190.1:4060-4553 GCA_964561415.1 uncultured Dechloromonas sp.
CTGGGCGGTGATCAAGGCCGATGCTTATGGCCATGGCCAATGGCGGGCGGTTCAGGCCTTGCGCCATGAGGCCGATGGTTTTGCCCTGCTCGAATGTGAAAATGCGCTGGCCTTGCGTGCCGCCGGCATTACGCAGCCGATTCTGCTGCTGGAGGGGATTTTCAGTTGTGCCGAGGCGCGTGCCGTGGTCGAGCATCGCCTGACGACGGTGATTCATTGCCCGGAGCAACTCGAAATGCTGCTTGCGGCCGGGCCGTTCGAGGCGCCTGTTGCGATCTACCTGAAGCTCAATACCGGCATGAATCGACTCGGTTTCAGTGCGCCGGCACTGGCCAAGGCCTGGGAAACCCTTCGTCCGCATCCGCAAATTAAAGTCACCCTGATGACCCATTTTGCCGAGGCCGATGGCGAGCGGGGTGTGGACTGGCAGCTCGAGCGCCTGCGCCAAATGGCCGGCGACTGGCGCGGGCCGCTCAGTCTGGCCAACTCGGCG
>CAZLPR010000191.1:0-4525 GCA_964561415.1 uncultured Dechloromonas sp.
CCTGCTGGGCCCCGAACTCGTCGAGCGGCTGAGAACGGCTCGTCGATCACCACTCCAGCGAACAAAAAAAGGGCTGGCATCGGCCAGCCCTTCATGTGGGATGTCGTAGGATTAGAACGCGTACTTGAATCCGACCTGAATCAAGCGGGGCATACCCACCTGAATACCGCGGGTACGATCAACAATGTAGGTCTTGTCGAGCAGGTTTTTGCCCGTGACAAAGGCTGACAGCGATTTGTCGAAGCGATAGTTGAGTGCCGTATTCCAGACGGTGTAAGCCGCAATCTCACCCTTTTGCCCGTCTGCTGTCGGCGCAACCGTATTCGCAAAATCAGAATACTGGCTACCCACATATTGGGCCTCAATCTCGCCTTTGAACGGGCCAACACCATAACCGACAGCAGCGGTGAAGGTATGTTCAGGTGCGTAGGCTTGACGATTACCCTGAACACCGACGATGGCACCTGTGTCTACTCTACGGAAGGCTTCAGTTTGTTCAGCGGTTGGCAGCCACGTGTAAGCCATGCGGCCAAATATACCATTTGAGAATTCGGCATTGGCGGCCAATTCAAGACCTTCGAACAGTGCTTTGCCTTGAGAAAGCGGGGTGCTACCACCGGCAATCGAGCCAACAGCGATCAGATTGTCGTAATCGTTACGGAAATAGGCGGCCTGGACGGATAACCCTTGTGCTGGTTGTGCCCGAACACCAAATTCAAAGTTCAGTGATTTTTCGTAATCGACATCGGTAACTGTGCCGGTACCACCAATGAGGTCTTCGACGCGCGGTGGCGCAAAGCCCTTGTGCAGGCTGGTAAACACGGTCAATGTCTGCATCGGATTCCAGGTTGCGCCAATCCCCGGCGTAAAGGCATTCACGCTGGTTTCAGTACTCTGGCCATTCAGGCGATTCGTACGCTCTGCCTTGATTGACTCGTAGCGTGCGATGGGCGTCACACTAAACTGGCCAAAATCAAAGCGATTGGCAATAAAACCGGAATAGGCGCTGGTTTTACGAAGATTGTTTTCTGCCAGAGTGCCGGTTCGTGCCGTCGGACTGGTGCCGTTGATCTGTTTTCTGTCCTGTTCCTCAAAGTGTGCCCGAACACCGGCCTGGAGTTCACCCAGGCCGTGTGCTACGGTCAAGCGTGGCTCCACACCCCAAGTCTCATAGCTACGCAGTCTGCCCTGGATGGAATTACAGGTATCGGGATCAATCGCAACCCCTGCCAATCGTGAGGCGTTCAATCCAGCACATTGCGCATCTTGGCTGTTACTCGCTTGACGCCACCAGTCACGATCGAATTTTGAGTAATACACGCTGGTGGTGAGCGTGGCCTGGTCGCTGATCAGGAAATCATGCGTCGCGGACAACCCGGTGCGTTCAGCCTCAAAACGGTCATTCTTGAACGGATTGTAACGAGCACCCAGGCGGTCGTATTCAGCTTGCGTCAAACCGGAATAGGTCAGCATCGAATCTTCCTTGTAGAAGTTCGCGCGCAAGGTAATCGCATTCCGGTCACCCAGCATGGTGCCGTACTTGATATTCAAATCATCTAGCTTGTGATTCATATTATCCCGGGCACCATCCCCTTCCTTGTGCCCGTAATCGAGTACCAGACCGCCGCCCCCAACATTCACCTTGCCATTGAAGTAATCGCGGTTGCCGACAACCCCTTGGACATAACCACCAAAATTCTGACGCGGTGCGGGGGTGATGTAGTTGATCACGCCACCCACCGTCTGCGGCCCGAACATGAGGGAACTCGCTCCTTTCAGCACTTCGATGCGTTCGTAGCGATCCACCATCGGGTGGTAGTAGCTGGCGTTGTCGCCATAGGGGGCATAGGCCAGCGGCAGGCCATCTTCGAGCAGGGTGATTTTGGTTGACCGCGTCGGATTCAGGCCGCGCATCGCAATATTGGGACGCAAGCCAAAGCCTTCTTCATCACGCGCATGAACACCCGGAACCTTGCGCAGAGCCTCGTTGACGGTGAAGACATGGGAGTCTTCCAGTTCTTTTTTGCCAAGAATCTGGCCTGCACCACCCAAGGTCGGCAAATTTTCTTCGCCCCCGATCACCTGAACGGTGGCCAATGTTTTTTCAGGCGAATTTTCTTTTGCGTGAGCAACCGGAATGCAAGCATAGGCAGCCGCAATTGCGAGCACAAGCGGCGAGACAGAAAACGAATTTCTGGTCGGACAATACTTCATGGAGTGTCTCCAAAGGCAGTTTCAGAGGTGCTGGCTGGCTGCCTAGGGATTTTCCATGGGTGGCTGGCTTGCAAAAGGAGTAATGCAATAGCCAGAATTGTAAATGAAAATAAATCTCATTTCAATTTCCAACCCGGTCGTGGCTATTGTTTCTTGCTCACCTCGCCGACCATGCGCTCAAAGCTGGATGCCCCGCTCGTTTTCATAAACATGCAGAGCTTGCCAGTACGCTTACACAGATCCTTTACTCGCCAGTAGGCGTTATGACTGATGCAGCCGGCCTGACAGATCGCAATATCGGCAGCGGCCAGCACGCCATCGATCCGGTGCATGCTTTCTTTCAGGCCACCGTCGTGAGACAGGAAACGTCCGCCAGATTGCTCAACCACCTCCCGGTAAGAGGTCACTACGCTGGACCTGCCGCCCATGAACAACACTCATTTCCCAGCGAGATCGCTTTAGGGGTCTGACAGTGCCTCATCCTCGCGAGCCAAGGATTCCAGCGTCTCCTCTGCATAACGGGCGAATTCCCGCAGGCGGTTCAGTTCCTTGTCCCGTTCTGCCAATTCTGCTTTGAGCCGAACATTGTGCTGCCAGACTTCATCGCGCTGCCCGCGAAGATGCCCATCCAGCAAGCCTTTGCGGGAAACGACTACATTCCAGAGCAGGGCAATAACAGCAATCAAATGTATTTATTCGCGTTCTAACCGGACATTGCTGATGCAAGTATGCCAAACTTACCGGTGGGTAATGATCGTAAGCTACCGCGTAATTTTTGAGCAAGATGGACTTTCCGGGGTTTTAGCCAAAAACTCCCAACATTGACCATGCGGGATGGGCGGTGTTATTCCCGATCCGACCGGCAGAGGAGAAATTAGTGGAACGCAACATCGCCCCTACCGTAGTGCCACCGCCCTCGCCAAGGCAGGGCCCCCTCGTGCAAGATTCCTTGGAGACCGGAGCCATCGTGCTCCGGCCGGAGCAGGTGCCGCAAGCCGAGCAGGCGCTTGCCGCGCTGGACTTCGCGGACGTTCCATCCGGCGACATCATCAAGATCGGCCTCGGTGCCGAACAGGCGCTGCAGAAGACCCTCGACGGCTTCCTCGCCCGGCTCGACAAAAAGACGGCGTCCAAGGTGTTCGCTCTCTTCGGGCGCCTGGAAAAAGGTGTCGATGACGCCAAGCTGCCTGAAATCCTGGAGAAGATCCAACAGGGTGAAGCCCCGGGGTTCTTCGCCGGTCTGTTAGCCAAGCTCACCGGCCGCAAGCCCGAGGAAGCCTTTCGCGAGTTCATGCAGGAGATCGGCGAGTTGATCTCGATCCGGACGCAGACGCTGGCCGACGAGATGGTCCGCCTGGAGGGCGAACTGTCCAAGGAAATGAAGACGCTGTTCGGCGAACTGCAGGCGCTGGAGAGCCTCAAGCAATCGTACGGCACGCACTTCGCCAGCTTCACCGTCGATGCTGCAGTCGCGCGGGCGTTTCTCGAAAAGGCCCGGCAGTACGTAGCGCAGCAGACTGCGGCAGCGGACCCTGCCGACGTGTCCGCCCAGGCACGGTTGCGTGAGCTGCAGGACAAGCTCAGCCTGCTGGAAAGTCGGGCCCTTGCGCTCGAAGGCACCTATACGCGCCTGCCGGCCGACCAGATGGTGATCCAACAGATCGAGGCCGCCGGAATCGCGACGCTGCAGGAGACCGCCACAACGGTGTCCTCGCGCTTCGCGTCGATCAAGATGACCTTGCTGGCTATCCACGGTGCATTCGCGGTCAAGTCGGTGCAGCAGATCGCTGAGCGCCAGGCGCGCCTCGACCAGCAATTGACGCAACTGCGCGGCCAGGCCACCAAGGACGTGGCAATCGCCGCGGCCAAGGCACCCGGTGACAACCGTGTCGCGCAGGCGCAGCAAATCGCCGCGATCATCACGCAGACGCGCGAGATCCACGAACTGGTCGAAACCGCAAAGCAGGAAACCGAAGCGAAGTTCGAGGCGGCGCGGCAGATGTTCGAGCAGTCGCGAGCCGAGCTCGCGGCGCTGCGCAAGGCATGACAACAACCCGGAGAAACCCATGCTCACACTAACCCTTGACAAGCCCGGTGCCGCGCCGGCCCGCAAGCTGCAACTCTCGCTCAACAAGGGCGCTGCGTTCAAGGTGACCGTCGCATGGCAGTGCGACGCCCGCCATCAGGACGACATCGACATCCATGCGCTCGAGGCACGCAACGGCGGCAATGGCGCGAAGGTCACGGTGCTCGAAGAGATTCTGTCCACCTACAACACGACGAAGATGAGCCCGAAGACCGGCGTGCTGCC